>NZ_JBHXNW010000049.1:0-48935 GCF_042717365.1 Streptomyces sp. NPDC058534 | reverse complement strand
GGGGGGGGGGGGGGGGGGCGGTGCCCGGGGTTGTCCCGGCGGGCCCCGCCCGGGACGCTGGTCGGGGGCGACTTCTTCGACGTGCGGGACGGCCCGTTCGGCGTACGGGTCGTGACGGGGGACGTGCAGGGGCACGGGCTGTCGGCGGTGTCGACGGTCGCCTCGCTGCTGGGGGCGTTCCGTGAGGCGGTGCTGGACCGGCCGGACCTCGCCTCGGTGGCGGGCCGGCTGGACCGCAGGCTTCTGGTGGACTCGGCTGACGCGCGGCACGCGGAGCTGTTCGCGACGGCCGCGCTGCTGGAGTTCTCCGCCGACGGCCTGGAGGTGCGCGTCGTGGTCTGCGGCAACCCGCCGCCCCTGCTGCTGCGGGACGGGAAGGCCACGGAGCTGGAGGTCGCCCCGTGGACGCCGCTCGGGCTCGGGCTGGCGGACGCGGGGGCCATCGAGGCGTGCACGGTGCCGCTGCGCCCCGGTGACCGCCTCTTCCTGGCCTCCGACGGCGTGGTCGAGGCCCGCGGCGACGGCGGCGCCTTCTATCCGCTGGCCGAACGGCTGGCCGCGCTCGCGGGCGCCGATCCGTCCGCGCTCCCCGGGCTGGTCTGGGTGGACCTCCTGCGGTTCTGCCCGGACGTGCAGGACGACGTCACGATGCTGGTCCTCACTCCTTCGCCGCCCGCCCGGGGCTGACGCCCTCTTCGTGCTCGCCCTCCGCGTCGATGTGCGGGAGGATCCGGTCGAGCCACCGGGGCGTCCACCAGGCGTGCCGTCCGAGCAGTGTCATCACGGCGGGCACCAGGAGCAGGCGGACGATCGTGGCGTCGATGAGCACGCTCACGGCGAGGCCGAGGCCGAGCATCTTGACCACGATGTTGTCGCTGATGACGAAGGCGGCGAAGACGCTCACCATGATCAGGGCCGCGCAGGTGATGACCCGCGCGGTGATCTCCAGGGCGTGGGCCACCGAGTCCTTCGCGTTCCCCGTGCGCAGCCAGGCCTCGTGGACCCGGGAGAGCAGGAAGATCTCGTAGTCCATGCTGAGTCCGAAGATGATCGCGAACATCATCATGGGGACGTAGCTCTCGATGGGCACCGTGCCGGAGACCCCGAGCGCGGGTCCGCCCCACCCCCACTGGAAGACGGCCACCACGACGCCGTACGAGGCGGCGATCGACAGCACGTTGAGGACGGCGGCCTTGAGGGCGACCAGCGGGCCGCGGAAGACCGCCAGGATGATCAGGAAGGCCAGCGCGACCACGACGCCGATGATCAGCGGCAGGCGTT
Organism: Streptomyces sp. NPDC058534; assembly: GCF_042717365.1. Taxonomy (NCBI): domain Bacteria; kingdom Bacillati; phylum Actinomycetota; class Actinomycetes; order Kitasatosporales; family Streptomycetaceae; genus Streptomyces; species Streptomyces sp. NPDC058534. The sequence goes on along the minus strand of NZ_JBHXNW010000049.1, from coordinate 47,654 downwards.
CGGCGACGATGTCGCGGAAGTCCACCTGGGAGGCGGTGGCCCCGGTGACGTAGCCCTCGGCGTCCGTGCCGGCCACGGCGTCGGGCAGGGTGCTGTCGAGCAGGCGGTTGGCCAGGTCGGTGGTGGCGGCGTTCTGCGGGGCCTCCTTCGGGTACACCGTGGCGAGCAGCACGTCGCCGTCCTGGGTGGGGGTCACCGGCGTGACCGCGGCCGTGCCGGAGACGCCGTCGAGGCTCTTGGTGACCTGCGAGGAGAGGTCCGAGCGCTGCGACTGGGGTACGCCGCTCTGGTCGACGACGACGGTCAGCGGGCCGTTGGAGCCGGGCCCGAAGGCGTCGGACATCAGGTCGTAGGCCCGCCGGTCGGTGAAGGACGTGGGGTCGGCGCCGTCGTCGATGTGGCCGATCTGGAGGGAGAACACGGGGACGGCCAGCACGACGAGCGCCGCCACGCCCGCGGCCAGGAAGCGCCACGGCCGCCGCTCCACCCGCCGTGCGTAGCGGTGCCAGGTGCCGTGGGGTTCGGTGCCGGGCTCGGCGTCGGTCTCGGCGACCGGGCGGCGGACCCGCAGCCGGTCGATGTGCCGGCCGACGAGGCCGAGGAGGGCGGGCACCAGGGTCAGGGCGCCCAGGACGGCCGAGACGACGGTCACCGCGGCGGCGATGCCGAGCTTGCCGATGAAGGACACCCCGGACGCGTACAGGCCCAGCAGCGCGACGATCACCGTGCAGCCGGAGACGAGGACCGCCCGGCCGCTGGTGCCGGTGGCGTGGCCGGCCGCCCGCACCGGGTCGGCGCCGTTCATCAGGTTCTGCCGGTGCCGGGTGATCAGGAACAGGGCGTAGTCGATGCCGACGCCCAGGCCGATCATGGTCGCCAGCGTCGGGGACACGGTGGCGAAGGTGAACGCCGCCGCGAGCAGGCCGAGGCAGGCCAGCCCGCCGACCACCCCGATCAGCGCGGTCACCAGGGGCGCGACCGCGGCGAGCACGCTGCCGAAGCCGATCAGCAGGACGACGATGGCGACGCCGAAGCCGATGAGTTCACTCACCCGGTCGTCGACCGCCGGACGGGCCAGCTCACCCAGCGATCCGCCGTACTCGACCTCGGCTCCCGCCGAGCGCAGCGGCGCGACGGCGTCGTCCACTCCGTCGAGGTAGCCGTCGCCCAGTTGCGCGGGCTGGATGTCGAAGCGGACGGTGATGTAGGCGGTGCGGCCGTCCGTCGAGACGGGGCCCACGTTCTGCTGGGAGGAACCGGACTGCGGCGTGGCGGTGAGCGGGTTCTGGGCGGACAGGACGTGCGGCAGCTTCCCCAGATCGCTCACGGTGGTGGACATCTGGGAGCCGAACGAGGTCAGCGCCTTGTCGTCGTCGTGCACCACGATCTGGCTGCTGTAGCCGCCGGCCGCCGGATCGTGCCGCTCCAGGACGTCCAGGCCCTGCTGGGACTGGGAGGAGGGCAGGTTGAAGTCGTCGGCGTAGTCGCCGCCGAAGGAGCGGTTCGTCAGGGTCAGCGCGACCAGTGCGGCCAGCCAGGCGACGACGACGATCACGCCGTGCCGGGCGCACCACTCGCCCCATCGCCGCAGTCCTCCCCCGCCGCCTGTCCCCCGTCTCCCGGCGCCGGTGCGCCTTCGTGCCATGGCCGTGGTCCTTCTGCCGGGCGACAGGTTCGATCGGTCCGATGTCGCGGGCTCTCATTACACGCCGGGGCGCCCTGGGCGGCACGTCGGATCGTCCGTCGCTCCGGATGCGCGGGCGGATTCCGCATTGAATGGTGTTATCGGGATATTCGGGACCGACAACAGCACGGCACCGAAGCAGCGATCCGGATCCGAGGAGCACTGATCATGTCGACGTCACAGCCCGACGCCTCCCGACCGTCCGAAGCCCGTACCGGCGACGACCGCGCCACGCCGGACGACCTGCTCCACGCGCGCACCGGCACGGAGGTGTCCCCGGAGGACGTCGTCCTGGCGGCCGGCCGGGACGTCACGCCGAAGAACCTGGAATGGGCCAGGCGGAAGCTGGCCGAGGAGGGCCCCGCGGCCCTCGACAAGCTGCTGCCCTGACCCCACGGTCCCGGGCCGGCCGGGCCCCGGCGGGTCAGCCCGTCCGGCCGGGGCCCGCCCCGTCGTCCTCGGGGTCCGGCAGCTCCGTCTCGTCCGGCACGACGTGCATGGCGGCCTCCTCGGCGCCGGCGGCTCCGCCGTCGATGCCCACGTCCTCGGCGACCGTCTCCTTGGTGGTGTCGGCGCGTACGCCCTCGTCGGGGGCGACCAGGCGCCCCGAGCGCTCCGTGCCCGCCTCCGGGTCGACCGGTTCGCCCTCGCCGCCGGGTTGGTCGCCTACGCCGTCGCCGTCCGGTACCGCGACGTCGGGCACCTCCTCGGCGAGCCGTTCGTCGAGGCTCTCGCCGTCGTGCTGCTCGGCGGCCGTGGTGCCGTGCCGGTTCACGCCGAGGGGCTTCTCCGGCGGGGAGTAGCCCTCGTCGAGCGTGTCGTCGTAGGTCCGCTCGTCGACGGCGTCCTGGAGGTCGAGGGGCGCGGCGTCGGCCTGTTCCTCGTTGGTTCCGGTGGGCTGGTAGGCGTCGTCGGCCATGGGGTCGGTGCCCATCGCTGCCTCCCTCTCGCGCTGCGTCGGCCAGGTCGTCTCGTTGCCCGGTTCGCGTTTCCCGATACGCGATCTCTAACCCGGGGGTGCGACGCGGATGCTCAGGTCGGTGATGCGGTGCGGGGTCCAGTCGCGGGCGTAGCCGGGCGGGGTGCCGCCCGGGCCGGTGATCGCGGCGACCGGGATCCTCGAGGCGGTGTCCACTATCTCGGCGACGGTGGTGTTCCCGTTGTTGCCGCTGGTCTCGCCGGACGAGCAGCCGGTGTAGTAGCCGATGGGGATCGACTCGTGGCCGGTGATCAGGCAGGGCGGGCGCACGCCGAGCCGGTGCAGCTCGTCGGCGACGCGGGTCCAGTCCTGGCGGCTGTCGACGTTGCGGTTGACGGTGCCCACGAGGACGGCCGTTTGGACCGCCAGATGCCCGGCCAGGGCGAGTGCCACCAGCGGCGCGAGCACCGGCCGCCACCGGCCGCGCCCGTTCCTGGCCAGGTGCCACAGCGCGTCGGCGACCGGGACGGCCAGCAGGGCGTAGGCGGGCTGGAGGAAGCGGGGGGCCGCGTACCCGATCATGAACAGGTACGGCAGCGCGGACGTCACCGCGCAGGCGAAGGGGACCAGGGCCGGGGCGGTCCGCCGGGCCCGGACCGCGACGGCGACTCCGAGGGCGGCGACCAGCGGGAGCGCCAGCCACCACAGGGTGACCAGCGGGTTCGGTATCGATCCGGTGCACGGGCGGCACAGCCCGCGTCCGCCCAGGCTGCGCATCTGGTCGTCGACGGCGAAGTTCCAGCCGAGGCCCCCCTGGATCTCGGAGGCCCGCGACAGCCTCTCCCCGAAACCCCCGTACCAGGCGTACGCCTCGATCACCCACTCCACTCCCCCGGCCGCCAGGCCCCCCGCCAGTGCGAGCAGCAGCGGCCAGTGGCGGCGTAAGAGGACGAGCAGCAGCAGGGGTACGGCCGCCCAGACGGCGTCGGTCGGCCGCATCAGGGCCATCAGGACGGCGCCGGCCGCCACGCCCCACAGCGCACGTCGGCCGGGCTCGCCCCGCAGGGCCCGGAGGAAGCAGCCCACGCAGATCAGGGCGCCGATGGCGACCCAGTAGTTGGGCATGGCCTGCGGACCGTAGAAGAGGGTCACCCACAGGGTGGCGAAGAAGGCGCCGGCCGTGGCCAGGACGTGTGACGGAAACAGGCCGCGCCAGGCGCGCAGCGCGAGATACAGGCCCAGGCCGGACAGCACGGCCAGGTAGACGCGCAGCAGTTCGGTGGAGGCCGACCAGGACGCGACGGGCGCCACCAGTAGGGGGACGCCCCGGGAGCGGGGTGCGCTGAAGAAGGCGGCGGGGTGATGGGTGGTGACCTGGCTGACGTACACCGTCTCGTCCCAGCCGAGGCCCATCGAGGGGTGGACCAGGACCAGTTGGGCGACGGTGAAGACGGCGGCCACCGCCGCGAGCAGGAGGTCCACGGGCGGGCGCCGGGGAGTGCCGGACGTCGCCGTCTCGCCCCGCCGTCCGCCGACGAGAATGGCGTTCGAGCCGTCGGCCATCGTGCACCCCTCACCCCCGCACCTCGCGGGGCCGCTCGGTCCTCACCTCCTGCCGCCCGTGGCGGGAGCCCGGATACCCGGAAAACAAGGTCAAACTAACCCGCGGCCCAGCGAAGTGCAGGGCGGAACTCGGCCGTTCGTGCCGTGTCGTCCGTCACTGGGGTCCGGGACCTCGCCGCCATCCGGTCAGAGTTCGTTGGGGCGGCGGTGCGGGGGCTGTTCGGGTGTGGGGCGCCGCTTCGGTGGGGCGACGGGGAGGGTGACGGGGCCGTCGCCGTTCACGTGTACCTCCGTCCCGTGGTGACGGATCGTCAGAGGATCGCCGGTCAGCAGCTTGTACGTCGCCCGGTCGGAGTCGATCTCCACGCTCAGGCACCGGCCGCGGAACTGGAGCCGAAAGGCGAGACGGCTGAACTTCTCGGGCAGTCGTGGCGTGAACCGGAGGCTGTCGCCGTCCCGGCGGGTGCCGCCGAACCCGGCGACCAGCGCCATCCACGTACCGGCCAGCGAGGCGATGTGGAGTCCGTCGCGGGTGTTGTGCTCCAGGTCGGCCAGGTCCATCAGGGCGGCCTCGGCGGCGTAGTCGTAGGCCAGGCGCAGGTGTCCGGTCTGGGCGGCGACGACGGCCTGGCAGGCCGCGGACAGGGAGGAGTCCCGCACGGTCAGCGGCTCGTAGTAGGCGAAGTTCGCGGCGATCTGGTCCTCGTCGCAGTGGGTGTCGAACCAGCTGCCGCAGGTGTACATCGCCAGCACCAGGTCGGACTGCTTGATGACCTGCTTGCGGTACAGGTCGAAGTAGGGGAAGTGCAGCATCAGCGGGTACTGGTCGGCGGCGGTGGCGGCGAAGTCCCAGCGCTGGTGCCGGGTGAAGCCCGCGTGCTGCTCGTGGACGCCGATCTCGTCGTTGTAGGGGATGTGCACGGACTCGGCGGCGTCCCGCCAGGCGGCGCTCTCCTCGTCGTCGACGCCGAGTTGGGTCGCCTCGTCCGGGTGGCGTTCGCAGGCGTCGGCCGCGGCGAGGAGGTTCGAGCGGGCCATGAGGTTGGTGTAGGTGTTGTCGTCGGAGATGGCGCTGTACTCGTCCGGGCCGGTGACGCCGTCGATGTGGAAGACGCCGTGGTGGTCGTGGTGGCCCAGGGAGCGCCACAGGCGGGCCGTCTCCACCAGGAGTTCCAGCGCGGTGTCGCGTTCGAAGTCGGTGTCGCCGGTCGCCGCCGTGTAGCGCACCGCGGCGTGCGCGATGTCGGCGGCCACGTGGAAGGCGGCGGTGCCGGCCGGCCAGTACGCCGAGCCCTCCGACCCGTCGATGGTCCGCCACGGGAACGCGGCGCCGCGCAGTCCGAGCTGGGTGGCGCGGTCCCGGGCGGCGGGCAGGGTGTCCTGGCGCCAGCGCAGCGCCTCGGCGACGGCCTTGGGGGCGGTGTAGGTGAGCACGGGCAGCACGAACATCTCGGTGTCCCAGAACGCGTGTCCGTCATATCCGGAACCGGTGAGTCCCTTGGCCGGAATCGCCCGCTGTTCGGCGCGGGCCCCGGCCTGGAGCACGTGGAACAGGGCGAAGCGCACGGCCTGCTGGATCTCCTCGTCGCCGTGCACCTCGACGTCCGCGCTGGCCCAGAAGTCGTCGAGGTAGGCGCGCTGTTCGGCGACCAGGCCGTCCCAGCCGCCGTGCGCGGCGGCGGCCAGCGCCGCCTCGACCTGGTCGCTCATCGCGGGCCGGGAGCGGGCGCCCGACCAGCCGTGGGCGACCGTCTTCTGTACCCGCAGCCGCTGCCCCGGCTCCAGGACGGAGGTGATGGTCAGCCGGGCGACGTCGTCGTTGCTCTCCACGCCGGTGTTGGTCTCCCCGGGGGCGTCCACCACGTGGTCGGCGGCGACGGCGACCCTGAGCCCGCTGCGCCGGGTGCGGTGGACCAGCCGCAGCCGGGACCCTTGGGCCAGGTGCTCCTCCGGCTCCAGCGGGGACTGGAGCGCCCTGGCCGCCCTGGGGTCGCCGTCGGGGTCGGGGAGGCTCTCGTTGGTGACGAGTTCGGACTGGATGACCACCCGGATCCGGCTGTCGAGGGGCTCGACCTCGTACTCCACGGCGGCGATGGCGCGCTGGGTGAGGGAGACCAGCCGGGTGGAGCGCACCCGGATGGTCGTACCGGCCGGGGAGGTCCACTCGCAGGTCCGCTCCAGGACGCCGCGCCTGAGGTCCAGGGTGCGTTCGTGCTTGCGGAGCCGCCCGTAGCGCAGGTCGAAGGGCTCGTCGTCGACGAGCAGCCGCAGCAGTTTGCCGTTGGTGACGTTGATGACGGTCTGGCCGGCCTCGGGGTAGCCGTAGCCCGCTTCGGCGTACGGCAGCGGGTGCAGTTCGTAGACGCCGTTGAGGTAGCTGCCGGGCAGGCCGTTGGGTTCGCCCTCGTCGAGGTTGCCGCGCCAGCCGACGTGTCCGTTGGACAGGGCGAAGACGGACTCGCTCTGGGCCAGGAGGTCGAGGTTGAGGGAGGTCTCGCGCACGCGCCACGGTTCCACGGTGTACGTCCGGTTGGTGATCACGCGCGGCCTCCCAGCTCGGCGAGGTCCTTGACGACGCGGTCGGCGCCGTGGGCGTAGAGGGCGTCGGTCCGGCCGACGCGGTCGACGCCGACGACGAAGCCGAAGTGGCCGGAGCGGCCCGCGTCCATGCCGGCCAGCGCGTCCTCGAAGACGGCGGCGCGGGACGGGTCGACACCGAGGTCGTGGGCGGCGGCGAGGAAGGTGTCGGGGTGGGGTTTGCCCGGCAGTTTCCGTTCCCGGGCCACCACGCCGTCGATCCGCACGTCGAACAGGCCCTCGGCGTCGATGGAGTGGAGCACGTCCCGGGTGTTGGCGCTGGAGGAGACGATCGCGGTGGCGAGGCCGGCGGCGCGGACCGCGTCGATGTAGCGCAGGGTGCCCTCGTACGGCTGCACGCCGTCGGTGCGGATCTTCTCCAGGAGCAGTTGGTTCTTGCGGTTGCCGACGCCGTTGACGGTGGGCGCGTCCGGTGGGTCGTCGGGTCCGCCCTCGGGCAGCTCGACGCCCCGGGAGGCGAGGAAGGAGCGGACGCCGTCGGCGCGGGGGCGGCCGTCGACGTACTCGTCGTAGTCGGAGTCGGTGAAGGGGCGGAAGTCCGCGCCGTCGCGCTCGCGCAGGAAGGCGTCGAACGTCTCCTTCCAGGCGGCGGCGTGCACCACCGCCGTCCTGGTGACGACCCCGTCGAGGTCGAAGAGACAGGCCTGGATGTCGTCGGGAAGTCCCAGCTGCGTACTCATACACCCCACAGTTCCCCGCCGGGGCACGTCCCTTCGGGTGACACACTGTGCGGTGTGCCGCTGACCTTCGACGACCTCCTCGCCCGTGCCCGTGCCCTCCCGTCCGGCGGACGGCGCGCGGTGCTGGGCATCGCGGGCTCTCCCGGCGCGGGGAAGTCGACGCTGGCCGAGCGTCTGGTGCGGGAGCTGAACGGCGCGGGCGAGCCCTGGGTGGCCCACGTCCCCATGGACGGCTTCCACCTCGCGGACGCCGAACTGGACCGGCTCGGCCGCCGGGACCGCAAGGGCGCGCCGGACACCTTCGACGCGGCCGGGTACGCGGCGCTGCTTGGCCGGCTGCGCGAGGAGGACGGCGACGGCGGCATCGTGTACGCGCCCGGCTTCGAGCGGGTGCTGGAGCAGCCCGTCGCCGGCGCCGTGCCCGTGCCGCCGTCGGCGCGGCTGGTCGTGACGGAGGGCAACTACCTGCTCCTCGAGACCGGCGCGTGGGCGCGGGTGCGGTCCCGGCTCGACGAGGTGTGGTTCTGCGGGCTCACCGAGGCGGAGCGGATCCGCCGGCTCGTCGCTCGGCACGAGCAGTTCGGCAAGTCCCCCGGACAGGCGCGCGACTGGGCCCTCGGCACCGACCAGCGCAACGCCGACCTGGTCGCCGCGAGCCGGCACCGGGCCGACCTGGTGGTGCCGGCGGGGGCGGTGGGCGGCTAGGGCCGGGGTCGCCGCCGGTCGGCCGGGCGGGGTGGGTCATTCTTCGGCGTAGTCGTCGGGGCGGACGTGCGCCTCCTCCAGGGCCTCGCGCAGGGTCCGGCCGGTGCCGCCCGGCGGGCGGGGCGGCTCGTCCTCGCGCCGGTCGGGGGTGACGTCGGCGGGGTCGGTCTTCGGCCGGTTCTCTTCCGGGACGGTCATGACGGAGGCTCCTCGTCCGTGTCCGCGTGCTGTTCCGCGTCCGCGGGCCGCACAGGCCCGTGGGTCCTTCCGTGGCGGCGGGCCGCACAGGCCCGTGGGTCCTTCCGTGTCCGCGGGTTCCCGGACGGCGCGCCGCTATCCCCCGTCGGGCGGGCTCGTCGGACCGCCGTGCCGACCACGGGGGGTGAGCTATGTTGACCTTCGTGGGAGACAAAGGAGGCGCACCCGTGCCATCGCCGCAGCAGGCACGCGCACAGGCATCGGCGATCACCTCGGGACGGGCGGCCCCGGAGGCGGCGGCCTCCCCCACCTCCCGGCTCCGGACGCTGTTCGACCGGCCCCGCCTCTCCCCGGGCCAGCGGCGCATCGCCCAGTACCTGATCGAGCACCTGCACGAGGCGGCGTTCCTGTCGATCACCGACCTCGCCGACCGGGTCGGGGTGAGCCAGCCCTCGGTGACGCGGTTCGCGTCGGCGGTCGGCTTCAGCGGTTACCCGGCGCTGCGGGAGCAGCTCCAGTCGATCGCGCTGGGCAGCCGCGGCACGGTCGCGGCCGAGGAGAACCGGGGGAACGAACTCCAGGCGGCCGTGGACGCCGAGATCGAGAACCTGGAGAACCTGCGGCACGACTTCGCCGACGCGGACCGGGTGATCGACGTCGGCCGCAAGCTGGCCGCCTCGGCGCCGCTGACCGTCCTCGGGCTGCGCATCTCCGTCTCGCTCGCCGAGTACTTCGCCTACGCGGCCCGCCGGGTCCATCCCGACGTTCGCCTGGTGACCCGGGGCGGCACCGTCGCCTACGACGCCCTGCTCCAGTCCCGGGAGGCCGGCGGCACCTGGGTGCTGGCCTTCTCCATGCCCCGGCACGCCCACGAGACGCTGGGCGCCGTACGTGTGGCACGCGGTGCCGGGCTCAAGGTGGCGCTGATCACCGACCTGGCGCTCGGCCCGGTCGTGGACGAGGCCGACGTCACCTTCGCCACCGGCACCGGTTCGCGGCTGGTCTTCGACTCCTACGCGGCGCCGGGCGTGATGTGCGCGGCCCTGCTCCAGGCCATGACCGACGCCGATCCGGAACGGACGCAGGCGCGGCTGGAGGAGTACGAGCAGGTCGCCGACCAGCACCACTTCTTCCTGCGGGACTGAGCCGCCGGGACCGAGCCGCCGCCTCGACGAGGGGGCGGCGTGGAGATTGGTCGGCGCATACGGGGGCCATCCCCGGCAAAGCAGGCATGAATGTTTCCATACGTCTTGCAAACCGGATGGCATATATAAATACTGCTCACGGATCGCGACCCGGCCGTCCCGGACCGCGTCCACACCTGCCGCGAACATCTCCGGACGCCGATTCCTACCCGCTCCGGCGCACCGGGATGTTCCGGTCGGGCATCGCCTGCGCGAGCGCCCGCGGCGGTCCCGGTCATCCCCTGGACCGGGACCGCCGACACCCGTCGCCCACCCCGTCGACGCCGCACACCCGGAAGCGATGATCATGCACCTGACGACCACGCGCATCAGCCCGGACTGGCCCTGCCAGGTCAAGACACCCGGCAGCTACGACTGGGAACGCTCGGCGGCCAAGTGGCTGCGTGAACTGGTGCCGGCCCGCTACGCCGGCTATCCGGCGCTGATCCGGCACCCCGTGCTGCTCGCCCGCCACGCGCAGATCCAGGTGCAGCACGAGATCCGGGTGGCCCGCACCGCGCTGCAGACCGCACGGGCGGACCTGCCGCGGCTCGGTCTGCACGAGGGGGTCATCGAGCACACCATCAAGCTGTACGCGGCGGAGGTACTCCAGTTGCAGCACATCGCGCGCAGCGTGCGGGCGGTCACCGAGGCCCTGGTCGAGCGGGGCTCCGCCGGACGCTGAACCCCGCGCCCGCGTCAGTCCACCGGATGGCCGGGGCGGATGGCGCCGGCGTCGCCGAGGCGCAGCAGCGGTCCGGCGGACGTCTCGCGCCCGCCCCACTCGACCGGTTCGAGGACAAAACCGACGTGGTCGCCCCCGGGGGCCCGCGCCACCACCCGCCCGACGAACCACGCCTCGGCGTCCTCCAGCACGACGGCCCCGGCGTACCCCTCGCGCCGGCGGACCCCCTGGAACTTGTCGACGTCGTCGCCGGTGCGCCCGCCGAACAGCTCGGCGGTCCCGAGCTGGTCGCGGGCGAGGAGATGCACCGCCAGGACGTCGGCGGACAACGCCACCCGGTAGGTCCGGTTGATTTCCGAGAGCCACACGACATAGCGGACGGGGTCGAGGGAGCACTGCGAGGAGAACCCGACCAGGCAGCCCGCCCGCTCCCCGCCCGCCGCGGCCGTCACCACACACATGTCGGGGTCGAGCCGGTGCAGGAAGACGTCCATGGCTGCCATGACCGCCATGCTAGGACCTGTCGGCCCCGGCGGGCCGGGTCGCCAGGAGGCGCCGCAGGGCGGTGCGCAGGGCGCCGACGAACGCGTCGCGGCCCGGTTCGTCCAGGGCGTCGAGCGACAGGTACGGGTTGAGGTCCTCCAGCTCGACCAGCAGCAGCTCACCACCGGGCGCCCGGCAGGCGTCCACGCGCTGGACGCCGTGGTCGAGGCCGTTCCATTCGATGAACCGCCGCGCGAAGTCGAGGTCGGCCACGGTGGCGCCGTACGGCTCCAGTTGCCAGCGGCGTTCGGGATGCGGCGCGTACAGGGCGTACTGGAAGTCGTGGTCGACGAAGTAGAAGGACACCTCGTACGCGAAGTCCACGCGCGGCTGCACGAGCAGGTCCCCGGCGCCGGCGCCCAGTGCCTCGCGCACCCGGCTCGCGGGCACCATCCGCAGTCCCGCCGAGTCCGCGCCGAGCCTGGGCTTGACGACGTACTCGTCCGCGGCGGGCAGCCGCTGCAGGTCCTCGGCCCGGTCGGCGGTGGGGATGACCGGGAATCCGGCGGCGGTCAGGTGGAGCAGATACTGCTTGCCGGCCATGTCGGCCCTGCCGGTGAGCTGGTTGTAGACGAGGGTTCCGCGCTCGGCGGCCCGCTCGCGGAAGGCGTCGTACGCGGCCTTGTGGCCCAGCACCGGGCCGCTGTTGCGGACGACGACGGCGTCGAAGGCGTCCAGCAGCGCGGCGGCGTCCCGCGGATGGCACAGGGCCAGGTCGAACTCCTCGCGCAGCCGGGAGGTCAGGAAGATGTCCTCGTCGCAGTAGCGCCGTCCGCGTGCCTCGTAGGCCAGGTCGGTGACGTACAGGAGGCGGGGGCGGGCGGACGGCATGCGGACTCCTCGTTGCTGATCGGAAGTGATCGTATGCGACCGAGACTGCCAGGTGATGAATGCACTCAGTTCCCTCTTCGAGCTGCACTCAGTGCCATGATCGTCGGTGAGCTGCTACGTTCCCCCTCATGAGCACCAGCAGTGCGGCGCCCCGCCGCGGGGACGGGACGGACGCGGCGGGTGCCCGGCCGCCGATGCGGGAGGCGCTGGTCGCGGCGGCCTTCCGGCTGTTCCTGGAGCGCGGGTACGAACAGACCACCGTCGGCGACATCGTCGCCCTGGCCGGCGTCGGACGGCGGTCCTTCTTCCGCTACTTCCCGTCCAAGGAGGACGTGGTCTTCCCGGACCACGAGCGGTGCCTGGCCGACATGACGGCCTTCCTGGCGGCCTCGCCCGACGACGCCGACCCGGTGCGGCGGGTCTGCGACGCGGCCCGTCTGGTGCTGCGCATGTACGCCGAGAACCCGGACTTCTCGGTGCAGCGCTACCACCTCACCAAGCAGGTCGCGGGGCTGCGCGCGTACGAGTTGTCGGTGGTGTGGCGCTACGAGCGGGCCCTCGCCGAGTATCTGCGCGGGCGCCTGGGCGGACGGCCGGACGGCCGCCTGCGCGCCGACGTGATCGCGGCCGCGGTGGTCGCGGCGCACAACAACGCCCTGCGGAGCTGGCTCCGTTCGGGCGGGCGGGACGACGCGGGCGCCGCGGTGGACCACGCGCTGGGCTACGCCCAGTCCACGTTCGGCGACGTCCCGGTGGCGCCCCGGGGCGGGTCGCCCGACGACCTGGTGATCGTGGCCGCGCGGCGCGGGACCCCCCTGTGGCAGGTCGTCCGGGAGATCGAGACGGCGTTCACGGGCGACCGACCGCTCAATTGAGGGTACGGAGTGCCTTTACGTGTGACACTGAGTGCCATACGCTCTGTGGCGTGCGCGGTGGCACGGCGAGCCGCGCACACGCGTGCCCGGTGACCGCGCACGCGGGATTCCGGCCCGAGTGCAGGGAGTTGACCAGCGTGTACCACCACTCAGGAAACGTCGCTCAGCGGACAGCCGGCTCCCCGACGGGCGTGCTCGACCCGCAGGCGCCCGACACCGAGGCCGTCTTCTTCCAGCGCTGCACCTGGTGCGGCACCGCGATGTACCACCGGGTGCTGTGCCCGGTCTGTCGCGGCAGTGAGCTGCGGACCGAACGCAGCGAGGGCACGGGCACGGTGCGCCACGCCACGGTGGTGCACCGCAACAGCCCCGCCGCGCGCAACGTGTCCCTGATAGAGATGGCCGAGGGTTTCGTGCTGCGCGGCCGGGTCATGGGCCCGCTCATCGGCATCCACAGCGGCGACCGGGTGCGGCTGTCCACGGCCAAGGACCCGGTGCGGGGCGAGCCGGTCTTCCAGCTGGTCGACGAGCCGTACCGGGCCTGGACCTGAGGGCCGGTCAGGGCGCGGGCGGCGTGGGCGTGATGCGGATGCCCAGGGTGCCGTCCAGTCCCCGGCGCAGCCGGCTGCCGAAGAGGGTGAGCCTGCCGAGGACGCCGTACTTGCGGGCGAGCAGCTTCCGGTAGCGGGCGGTGGTGGCCGGGTCGCAGATCTCGGCCGTGCCCGGCACCTGGTCGCCGGTCGGCCGGCCGCGCACGTCGCAGGGGCCGATCAGGACGTCGGCGCGGTTGCGGACGCGCTTGACCTTCCAGGAGTCGGCGGCGGTCCAGACGCCGAGCCCGTCCCCGTCCCGTACGACCCACACCGGGGTGGCGACCTGGGTGCCGTTCTTCCGGTAGGTGGTGACCAGCAGGTACTTGCCGGCGCCGAGCAGGTCCAGTGACGCGTCGTCCATGGTCCCGAAGTCTAGGCCCAGGCCCCCTGTTCACACCGTCCACCCGTCACCCCGTCCCTCACTCCAGGGCCGCCCGCATCCGCTGCACCGCCTCCGTGATCACCTCCGGCGAGGTCGCCAGGTTGAGCCGCAGGTGCCCCGCCCCACCGGTGCCGAAGGGGATGCCGGAGCTGAGGGCCACCCGCCCCCGGTCGAGGAAGACCCGCGCCGGGTCGTCGCCCAGACCGAGCGCGCGGCAGTCGAGCCAGGCCAGGTAGGTCGCCTCCCCGGCACGGTGGACGACCCCGGGCAGCTGCTCGGCCAGCAGGCCGGTGAGCAGCCGCCGGTTCTCGTCGAGCCCCGCGAGCACGGCGTCCAGCCAGTCGGTGCCGTCGCGCAGGGCGGCGGTGTGGGCGAGCACGCCCACGTGGCTCGGGCCGTGGCCGACCTCCTCCGGCATCCGGGCCAGGTCGTCGGCGGCGCCGGGTCCGGCGAGGGCGAGCGCCGCCTTGAGCCCGGCCAGGTTCCAGCCCTTGGACGCGGACATCAGCGCGAGGCCGCGCCCGGCGCCGGGCACACTCAGGTAGGGCACGAACCGCGCGTCCCCGGTGACGACCGGCGCGTGGATCTCGTCGGCGACGACCCGGACGCCGTGGCGTTCCGCGAGGGCGGCGACGGCGGCCAACTCGTCGGCGGTGTGCACGGTGCCGGTCGGGTTGTGCGGGCTGCACAGCAGGTAGGCGGCCCGCCCACCGCCGGCCACCGCCTCCCGGAAGGCCTCCTCCAGTCCCCCGAAGTCGATCCGCAGGTCCGGACCCAGCGGCGCCTCGACAACCCGCCGGTCCATGTGCGTGACGAACGGGTAGAACGGCGGATACACCGGTGAGTTGACGATCACCGGGTCGCCGGGCCCGGTGACGAGCTTGAGCATCTCGACGATGCCCAGCATCACGTCGGGCACGATCGCCGTGCGCTCCACCGCCAGGTCGTCCCAGCCCCACCTCTTGCCGGCGAAGTCCGCGAGGGCCTCGGCGTAGGCGGTGCCGGCGGGGTAGCCGGTGTCGCCGAGTTCCATGGCGTCGGTGACCGCGCGCACGACGGCGGGGGCGAGCGGCACGTCCATCTCGGCCACCCACAGCGGCAGTACGTCCGCGGGGTGGGTGCGCCACTTCATGCTGGTACGGCGGCGCAGCTGGTCCAGGGTGAGCGCGTGCAGCGGGTTGGGGTCACCGGGCCGGTCGTGCGGGATGCGGGTCATGGGCACAAGATAGGGCGCCGTGACGGAACGGGGAAAGGTGACCACCTGCCCGGGTGAACACCGTGGTGTCCGCCCTCGTATGGGAGGAGGGCGCTCGACGTCCGGAGGCCCCCGCGGTGGTGACACCGCGTGTCGGGGTTCGGGAGCGCACGCATGAGGCACGCACGACGACGCATGGTCCGGCGAGTGGCACGGCTGGCGGCAGTCGGCGGACTCCTGGTCGGGGGGACCATGGTCACCCGGGCCGTGGCGAGCGAACCACCCGACGTGTCAGCGGCGCCGCACACCCTGGCGCAGACGGCGTCCGGCGCCGGTGCCGGCCTGGTGTCGGAGCTGGGCACCGAGCGCACGGCGGGCCACTGGGTCGGCGCCGACGGGCGGCCGGTCGTCGCGGTCACCGACGAGCGCACGGCCGAGACGGTGCGGCGGGCCGGTGCCGAGGCGAAGGTCGTGCGGCACAGCATGTCGGAGCTGAGGTCGGCGACCTCGACGCTGCGTTCGGCACCCCGGGTGCCGGGCACGGCGTGGGCGCTCGACTACCGGTCGAACGAGGTGGTGGTGCGCGGTGACCGCACCGTCTCCACGTCGGACTGGTCACGGCTGACGGGGGCGGCGGAGGGCATCGGCGGTTTCGTCCGCATGGAGCGCACCGAGGGCACGTTCACCACGCGTCTGAACGGCGCGGAGCCGATCCTGTCCACGGCGGGGCGCTGTTCGGCGGGGTTCAACGTGACCGACGGGCGCAGCGACTTCATCCTGACCGCCGGTCACTGCGGGCCGACGGGGTCGGTGTGGTTCGGTGACGGCGGGGGTGACCGGCAGGTCGGCAAGACGATCGCGGGCAGCTTCCCCGGGGACGACTTCTCCCTGGTGGAGTACGCGAACGGCAAGGCGGGGGACGGCGCCGACGTGGTGGCGGTGGGCGACGGCAAGGGGGTGCGGATCACCGGCACCGGTGAACCGGCCGTCGGGCAGCGGGTGTTCCGCAGCGGCAGCACCAGCGGGCTGCGCGACGGGCAGGTCACGGCGCTGGACGCGACGGTCAACTACCCCGAGGGCACGGTCACCGGTCTGATCGAGACCGACGTGTGCGCCGAACCCGGGGACAGCGGTGGGCCGATGTTCTCCGAGGGTGTGGCGCTGGGAGTGACCTCGGGCGGCAACGGCGACTGCGCGAAGGGCGGTACGACGTTCTTCCAGCCGCTGCCGGAGGCCATGGAGTCGCTCGGCGTCCGCCTGATCGTCGCCGGGCAGCAGGGGTCCGGGCCGGGCGCCGCGCCCTCGGCGCCGGCCGCCGGTGGCGGCGCGCCCGGTGCCGCGGCACCGGGGGCGACGGCTCCCGTGACGGGCGTCGACGGCTCGACGCTGCTCGCCCGGCTGACGGACCGCCGCAACGTGGGCCCGGGTCTGCTGGTCGTGGCGGGCAGCCTGCTGGCCCTGGTGGCCACGCGGTGGATCCGTGCCGAGGCGGACCGCAAGGCGTACCGGCGGCACTACTCGGCGACGTGGGGCTGAGCCGGGGGTGCAACGAGAAGGGCGTCCGCTTGGTGCGGATGCCGCGGGCCGGGGGCTCCGATGCGCCGAGGAGCCTCAGACGGCGGTCAGGCTGCCTTCACGGACTCAGGGGCCGCGCCGGCCCACTCCGTGACGAGCCGCTGGTACTCCGCGCGCTGCTCGACGCTCAGTGTCCCGCCCGACCGGAGCCAGAGGGCCCGGATCTCCTCGTTGACCTCGGCAGCCGATCGCTCGGAGGAGGGTTCAACAGTGGTGGACATGCTGTGAAGCATACGGCGCCGGGCGTGAAGACGATGTGAGTAATCGCGAGCCAAACGGACATATCGGACCGTGTTGCTGGTCACGTCGATTTACTCATCTGTCAAGGCCCACCTGCGAGTTCGTTACCGCCGCGTGTGTTCCACCGCACACGGGTGCCGACTTCAGGCCTGCGCGGCCCCCAGCACCAGTACCTGGATGGCCAGCACGGCCGCGCCGCGCGCCCAGTCGTGGAAGTCGGACACCTTGGTCTCCAGGGCGACCGGTGCGGCCTGCGGGTGCCGGTTGTCGCGGACGGCGTCCTCCACCGCCTTTCCGGCCACGTCCATCAGCCCCACCCCCTCCCCCGCGAGCAGGATCTTCTGCGGCATCACGAAGTTGGCGATCTGGGCCACCAGGGTGCCCAGGGCGCGTCCGGCCTCCGCGATCACCCGGGCGGCCATGCGCTCCCCAGCGGCGGCGGCCGCGAGGATCTCCTCCCAGGTCAGGTCACGTCCGGTGGCCGCCCGGACCTGGTAGCGGATGTTGGGGATGGTCAGCAGCGACACGGCGCTGCCGCGCCGCCCGTCGGGGGTGAGCGGGCCGTGCGGGTCGACGATCCAGTGCCGCCCGAAGCCCCGGTCCTCGTCCCCGGCGTACGGCACCCGCCTGCCGCCGAGCACGAGCCCGTAGCCGATGCCGGCGCCGATGGTGAGGACGACGAACCGGTCCAGACCGCGCCCCGCCCCGAACCAGGTCTCGGCCTCCACGAAGGCGGCCGTGTCGTTCTCCACGACGACCGGCAGCCCGGTCCGCTCCTCGACGAGTGCGGCGAGCGGCACGCCCCGCCAGCCCAGAAAGGGTGACTCGCCGACCACGGCACGGTCCTCGACGAGTCCGCCGACGCCGATGCCGATCCCGGCGACCCCCGGGCGCCCGCGCGACAGCTCGTCGGTCATCCGGGCCAGCAGCGCGGCGGCCTCGCCGGGGTCGCGGGTGGTCAGCGGGCGGTCGTGCCGGGCGACGATCTCGCTGCGGAGGGTGGTGACGACGCCGTAGACCATGTCCTGGGTGATCTTGAAGCCGACGAAGTAGCGGGAGTCCGCGACCACGTCGAGCGGCTGGGAGGGGCGCCCCTGCCGCACCCCGGCCACGGCGCCCGCCTCGGGGACCTCCACCAGCAGGCGCGACTCGATGAGCGGCTTGGTCAGCCGGGTGAGGCTGCCGGGCGACAGACCCAGCCGCCGGGCGATCTCGGTCCGGGACAGCGGGCCGTGCACGAGCACCTCGATCGCCACGGAACGCTCACCGGGGCTCAGCGGAGGCCAGCTGGAGGCGGCTACGGTCATGACGATCGAACCCCTTTTTTCTGCACCGGAAACAACGTGGCCAGACTACGACCGAGATGTTGGCCCGCAAAAGATGGTTGCCCACCTCTTGACGAATTAATTGTTCCGCACCAAAAGTAAGTGGCGCCAGGACGAGCCGCCGCCCCTGCGAGGGAGTCCCACGATGACCGTCGTCTCCAACAGTCCGCCGTCCCGCCCTCGGGGTGACGGACGCCTCGCCGCCCTGTTCGTCGCACCGGCGCTCCTGGGCTTCGTGGTCTTCCTCCTCTGGCCGACCCTGCGCGGCGTCTATCTCAGCTTCACCAGCTTCAACCTGCTGACTCCGGCGGAGTGGGTGGGCCTGGACAACTACGTACGGATGGTCCACGACCCCATCTTCTGGGACTCGCTGCGGGTGACCGTCGTCTACGTGGTCATCAACATCGGCGTGCAGACGGTCTCGGCCCTGGCCATCGCCGTCCTGCTCCAGCGGCTGACGCAGTCCTCGGTGCTGCGCGGGATCGTGCTCACGCCGTACCTGATGTCCAACGTGGTGGCCGGCATCGTCTGGCTGTGGATCCTGGACACCCAGCTCGGCATCGGCAACGAGATCATCGCCGGCCTGGGTCTCGACCGCATCGCGTTCCTGGCCGACGAGACCTGGGCGGTCCCGGTCATCGCGCTCATCAACGTGTGGCGGCACGTGGGCTACACCGCGCTGCTGCTGTTCGCGGGGCTCCAGGCCATCCCGAACGACATGTACGAGGCCGCGAAGGTGGACGGCGCGAGCGAGTGGCGGATGTTCTGGCGGATCACGATGCCGTTGCTGCGGCCGGTCCTCGCGGTCGTCCTGATCATGACGGTGATCGGTTCGTTCCAGGTCTTCGACACGGTCGCCGTGACCACCGCCGGCGGCCCGGCGAACGCCACCAACGTGCTCCAGTACTACATCTACGGCGCCGCCTTCGGCCGCTTCCAGTTCGGCTACGCCTCGGCCATGTCCGTCGCGCTGCTCGTCGTGCTGAGCGCCATCACCTTCGTCCAGTACCGGCTCACCCGGGCCGGACAGACCGACCTCGGCTGACGGAGAGGAGACCGAGATGACCGAGACGACCGAGACGACCTCCGTGGCCGGCACGCCCCCGGTGGCCCGGACGGCCCCCGCGGCCGGCCCGGCGACGCCACGGCGCGACGGGCGCCGCCTCGCCCCCGGGCGGATCGTGGCCTGGACGGTGCTGGCCGCGATCGTGCTCATCACCCTGCTGCCGTTCTACTGGATCCTGCGCACCGCGCTGTCCACCAACACGGGACTGGCCGCGCACCCGGCCGACCCGCTGCCGGTCGACCCGACCACCGGCGGCTTCGAACGGGCCCTGGGCCTGCAGTCCGCCGAGGAGGCGATCGCGCAGGGCGGAGCGGGCGGCGGGCTCAAGTTCTGGCGGTACCTGCTCAACTCGGTGCTCGTCTCGACCCTGATCACCGTCTCCCAGATCCTCTTCTCCGCGATGGCCGCCTACGCCTTCGCCCGGCTGCGCTGGCGGGGCCGGGACAGGGTGTTCGCCCTGTTCCTGGCCGGGCTGATGGTGCCGGCCATCTTCACCCTGCTGCCGAACTTCGTACTCATCAAGGAACTCGGCCTGGTGGACTCGCTGCTGGGCATCGCCCTGCCGACGATGTTCATGACGCCCTTCGCGGTGTTCTTCCTGCGGCAGTTCTTCATGAACATCCCCCGGGAGGTGGAGGAGGCGGCCCTGCTGGACGGCGCGGGCAAGGTGCGGGTCTTCTTCCGGGTCCTGCTGCCGATGGCCTCGACACCCGTCCTGACACTGTCCGTACTGACGTACATCACGTCCTGGAACGACTACTTCTGGCCGCTGATGGTCTCCTACAGCGACAGCTCACGCGTGCTGACCGTGGCGCTGGCCGTCTTCCGCGCCCAGAGCCCGCAGACCGGCACCGACTGGTCGGGGCTGATGGCGGCCACGCTCATCGCGGCACTGCCGATGCTGCTGCTCTTCGGCGTCTTCGCGCGCCGCATCGTCAGCACCATCGGCTTCACCGGCATCAAGTAAGGGGACGGGCATGCGATTTCGTACGGTCGCGGCGCTGACCGGGGCGCTGACACTGTCCCTGGTGAGCGGCTGCGCGCAGGGCGGCTCCACCGGGGCCTCCGGGAACACGGTCACGTACTGGCTCTGGGACGCCAACCAGCTGCCCGCGTACCAGGCGTGCGCGAAGGGCTTCGAGCGGCGCAATCCGGGCCTGGACGTGAAGATCACCCAGATGGGCTGGGACGACTACTGGACCAAGCTCACCGCGAGCTTCATCGCGGGCACCCAGCCGGACGTGTTCACCGACCACGTCCAGAAGTTCGGCCAGTTCGCCGACCTGGAGGTGCTGGAACCGCTGGACGGCCTCGGCATCGAGGACGCCGACTACCAGCCGGGCCTGGCCGCCGGCTGGCTGGGCCGGGACGGTCACCGCTACGGCGCCCCGAAGGACTGGGACACCGTCGCCCTCTTCTACAACGAGCGGATGGCGAAGGACGCGGGGCTCGGTGCCCAGGACCTGAACGGCCTCTCCTGGAACCCGGAGGACGGCGGCACCTTCGAGAAGGCCGTCGCGCACCTGACCGTGGACGAGCGGGGCAGGCGGGGCGACGAACCCGGCTTCGACAAGGACAACGTCAAAGTCTACGGCCTCGCCTCGGGCGGCGGCGGGGACGGCGACGGCCAGACCACCTGGAGCACCTTCGCCGCGTCCGCGGGCTGGACCTACACCGACAAGGAGCGGTGGGGCACCGAGTACCGGTACGACGACGCCACCTTCCAGTCGGTCGTCGACTGGTACTTCGGGCTGGCGGACAAGGGCTACATGGCCCCGCTCAGCGACTACAGCTCCCAGTCCAACCCGGCCAACGCGCAGGTGGCCGCGGGCCGGGCGGCGGCGGCCTTCGACGGGGCGTGGATGATCTCGACGTACGCCGGTCTCCCCGACATGGACATCGCCACCGCCGTCAACCCGGCCGGCCCGACCGGCGAACGGGCCACGATGATGAACGGCCTCGCGGACTCCGTCACCAAGAACGCCCGCAACAAGCCGGGCGCCCTGAAATGGGTGAAGTACCTGGCCTCCGACGAGTGCCAGCGCACCGTGGGCCGGTACGGCATCGTCTTCCCGGCCACGCCGGAGGGCACCGACGCGGCCGTCGCCGCGTACGAGAAGAAGGGCGTCGACGTCTCGGCCTTCACCCGGCCCGTCGACGACACGGAGAGCTTCCGGACCTTCACCTACCCGATCACGGACAACGCCGCGGACGTGCTGGCCCTCATGCAACCCGCCATGCAGGACATCTACGGCGGCGGCAAGCCGGTCGGCAGCCTCGACGCGACCAACGACCAGATCAATCTCATCCTCGACCAGTGACGCGACCAGTGACGCGACCAGTGACGCGACCAGATATACGACCAGATATACGACCAGTGAAGGGCACGCCATCCATGACGTTCTCCCTCGGCATCGTCGGTGCCGGCCAGTTCTCCGGCCAGTTCGCCAGGCTGTTCCTGGCCCACCCGGGCGTGCGCGACGTGTACGTCACCGACCTGCTGCCGGAGCGGGCCGAGCGGCTCGCCGCCGCCGAAGGCCTCGCCGGCACCTTCCCCGGCTACGAGGCGATGCTGGAGTCCCCGGCGGTCGACGCCGTCGCGGTCTTCACCCAGCGCTGGACCCACGGCCCGCTGGTCCTCCAGGGCCTGGCCGCGGGCAAGCACGTGTACTCGGCGGTCCCCATGGCGATCAGTACGCAGGAGATCGCGGAGATCATCGACGCGGTCAAGGCGACCGGGCTGGCGTACATGATGGGTGAGACCAGCCAGTACAACCCGGCGACCGTGCACGCCCGCAACAAGATCGCCGAGGGTGCCTTCGGGCGGCTGTTCTACGCCGAGGGCGACTACGTCCACGACATGGACCTGGGCTTCTACGAGGCGTACCAGTACAGCGGTGGCGAGGGGTGGAAGGCCACCGCCAGCTATCCGCCGCTGCTGTACCCCACGCACTCGGTGGGCGGGGTGCTGGGCGCGTGGGGGACGCACGCGGTGAGCGTCTCGGCGCTCGGTGTGGTGGACGAGCGGGGCGACGGTGTCTTCGACCGGTCGGTCAGCCGGTTCGACAACGACGTCTCCAACGCGACGGCGCTGTTCGAGGTGGCCGGCGGCGGGTCGTTCCGCACCAACGAGTTCCGCCGGGTCGGCTACCCCTCGCACATCCGGGAGTCCCGTTTCCGGTTCTTCGGCACGGAGGCGAGCATGGAGCAGCTGGCGACCGTGGCGCTGTGGCAGGACAAGACCGGGGTCGAGGACATCAGCGAGCTGCTGGAGCCCAAGCCGACCATGGCGCCGGACGACCCCTCGCTCCAGCACATCGCGCCGGAGCTGCGGGCCGCCTTCACCTCGGGTTCGGCACCGGTGCACGACCGGGCGCGGCTGCCCCGGGCGTTCGACCACATGCACAACGGCCACGAGGGCAGCCACCACTTCCTGGTGGACGACTTCGTGACCGCCGTGAACTCCCGGACCCTGCCGTCCGTGAACGCGTGGGCCGCCGCCCGCTACACCCTGCCGGGCATCGTCGCGCACGAGTCCGCGCGGCAGGGCGGGGTCAGGCTGGAGATCCCGGACTTCGGGGACGCGCCCCAGCCGTGAGGCCGCCGCGCGAGCCGGGTGCCCGTCCCTCTCAGGTGCCCGGCTTGCGGCCGTACACGTAGACGTCGTCGTTCTTCTTCAGCAGCGACCAGTACTTCTTGGCGTCGGTCTTCGTCATGTTGACGCAGCCGTGCGAGCCCGGCGGGCTCCACACACTGACGCCCACGGAGTGGAAGGCCTGGCCGCCGTCGAAGAACTGGCTGTAGGGCATCGGCACGTCGTAGATGGTCGAGTGGTGGTTGAGATTGCGCCAGTAGACCTTCTTCAGGCCGGTGCGGGTCTCGTAGCCGTTGCGCCCGGTGCGGACCGGCACCGGGCCGTACACCAGCTTCTTGCCGTCCTGGATCCAGCTCAGCTGAAGGGTGAGGTCGACGCAGGCGATACGGCCCTTGTTGACCGGGCATTTGCCGGATTTGTTCGGGTTCTTGCCGACGGCCTTCTGCTTCGTCATCAGGTCCATCACGCCCCAGGTGATGGGTCCCGCGTAGCCGGCGTTCGGCGTGATGCCGTGCTTGGTCTGGAAGGCGCGGATGGCCTTGCAGTCGGCGGTGGACTGCTTGCCGTCGGCCGGGCGGCCGAGGAACTTCTCCACCTTCTTCTGGTGCGTACCCGTCGTCGCGGTGCAGCTCGCGGCCTGGGCCGGCGCGGCCGTGAGCACGAGTGTGAGCGGTGCCACCAGTGCGGTGACCCCGAGTGCGACGACTGCTCGTCTGCGTATGTCCCCCATGGCCGGCCTTTCGCGAAGAAGCGGTGACGTGGTGGGAAGTCGCCGTGGTGCGCCCCCGGTCTGATAGACAGCCGCCGGGCGGATTCGGTTGCCCTGGCGCGCCCACTCGCCACGAAAGCGTGACAAACGCCACCGGGGTTCCGGCGCCCGTCAGTCCGTCTCGCCCCACTCGCGCATGGCCTGCCGGAACCCCGTGTTGACCGCGGTCAGGCCGCCGTCGACCGCCAGTGTGGTGCCGGTGACCCACGACGCGTCGCGCGAGGCCAGGAAGGCGACGGCCGCCGCGATGTCCTCCGGCTCGCCGACCCGGCCCAGCGGGTACAGGTCCCGTACCGCCGCCAGTTCCTCGTCCCGGCCCTCCCAGGCCGTGGTGCGCACCGTGCCCGGCGTCACGAGGTTGACGCGGACGCCGCGCGCGGCGGCGTGTCCGGCGAGGGTGCGGGTCAGCGAGCCCAGGCCGGCCTTGGCGGCGCTGTAGGCGTGGTTGCCGAAGTCCTGGACGCCGTTGACCGAGCCGACGCTCACGATCGCGCCGCGTCCGGTGGCCGCCAGGGCCTGTCCGGCGGATCAGGTCGCAGGAAAGCCGGGGCACCTCTTCGACGTCCGTGAGCGGGGTCTGGTGCGTCCATCTGCAAGGCGGAGGAGGGCGGCAACGCGGAGCGTTGACAACCGACGACAACGCCGCAGATGGGCGTGCCAGACCCCGCGTCTGCGGCATGATCCGCCGGACAGGCCCTGGGTGGGGCAGTGCGGCCCGGCAGCAGCGGTAGGCGCCGGTGAGGGTGACGTCGAGGTCGCGGGCCCAGACCTCGTCGGGTTCGTCCTCGAAGAGCGGGGCGTCGGGGGTGCAGGCGTAGGCGTTGTTGACCAGTACGTCGAGTGCGCCGAACGTGTCCACGGCGTGCGCGACGGCCGCTTCGACGGACGCCCGGTCGCTCACGTCGCAGGCGAACGCCTCGGCGGTGAGCCCCTGTTCGGTCAGCGCGTCCGCCGTGCGCCGGGCCGCGGGCAGGTCGACGTCGGTCAGCAGCACCTTCGCCCCCTCGGTGGCCAACCGGCGTGCGGTGGCCGCACCGATGCCCCGGGCGGCGCCGGTGACGAGTACTCCGTGGTCCGTGAAGCGCCTGATGTCCGTCATGGGCCCGACCGTAGTACCGCGGCGATCATCGGGCGGCTACCGTGCCGCCATGTCCGAATTCCTGCAGCAACTCCCCGCGCTCCTGGGCGTCGTGATCGGCGCGCTCGGTTCGTATCTCGCCGTGGTCCGCAGCGACCGGGCCCGGCTCCGGCGGGAGACCGAGGCCCGCTGGGAGGAGCGCAGGCTGGCGGTGTACGCCGACTACGCGCGGGTCCTGAAGACCTCGGTCACGCTGACCTACCGGATAGCCGCCCACCTCGGCAACGACCCGCACCCGCACCCCCTCGCCCCGCGCGATGCCGCCGCCGCGCAGGCCGAGGCGGCGCTCTCGCGGGATCCCGCCGGGGAGGCGCTGCTTCTGCTGGGCAGCAGGCAGGTGGTGGAGAAGGCGCGGGTATGGGTCGTCGCGGTCCTCGACATGGAGCGTTTCCTGCGCGAGGAGACGCGCGACCCCGCCGCCTGGGAGACGCTCCTTGAGCGGCACCGTGGCGCGCGGGAGGGCTACTACGCTGCTGTGCGCGAGGATCTGGCCCTGCCGCCGGGTCACGGGGCCCGGTGGCCGCTGCCGCCCGTCAGCGATACCCGGTGACGTCGGCCGGCCGGTCGGCGTCCTGGACCTCGACGAGGTAGCGCCAGGCGTCCGGGCGGCTGCCGTCGAGGTCGGTGAAGCCGTACTCCTGGGCGAGGCCCCCGCTGGAGAGGGAGCGGCCGTTGAACCGCGCCACGTCCGGGTCGGCGGCCAGCGCGGCCACGGCGCGGCCCACGTAGCGGGGCGTCTCGGAGATGGCGAAGTGGGGGACGCGGTCGAGGGCGTCGCGCCAGTTCTCCTCGCGCACGCCGAAGTGGTCGAGCATGAGCTCCGAGCGCAGCCAGCCCGGGGTCAGCGCCACGGCCGTGGCGCCGCGCGGTCCGAGTTCGTGGCCCAGGGCGAAGGCCATGCGCAGGACGGACGTCTTGGCCAGGTCGTAGAAGAAGGAGACTCGGTAGTGGTCGCGGTTGTAGTCGTCGGTGCCGTCGGTGACCTCTACGACCAGTCCGCCGGAAGCGCGCAGCAGCAGCGGCAGGGCGTGGTGGCTGGTGACGGCGTGCGTCTCGACCGCGAGGCGCAGCAGCCGCAGCCCCTTGTCGAGGTCGTGCTCCCACACGGGGCTGTCCCATTCGAAGAGGTTCTCGCCGCCCCAGATGTCGTTGACCAGGATGTCGAGGCGGGCCTGCTCGCGGGCGATGCGGTCGACGAGCCGGGCGACCTGCTCCGGGTCGAGGTGGTCGGCGGGCACCGCGATGCCGTGCCCGCCGGCCTCGGTGACCAGGTCGGCGGTGTCCTCGATGGTCTCGGGGCGGTCGTACTCCGAGCGCCGGGCGCGGGTGCTGCGGCCGGTGACGTAGACGGTGGCGCCCGCCGCGCCCAGTTCGACGGCGATGCCGCGTCCGGCGCCCCGGGTGGCTCCCGCGACGAGTGCGACCCTGCCCGCCAGCGGCCTGTTCGGTGACCCTGCCATGTCCGTTTCCTGTTCCTCTCCCGCACGAGTGCTGTCGTGTTCGAGAGTGCACGGGAAGCCGGACATCTTCTGTCACCTTTTCCGCGTGTCCGCTAGGGCCTGTCTGACAATTCCCGTCGTCGCCCGGAGGGCGGCCTCGCGGCGTCAGGTGCGTGCTCTGGGGGTCCCCCCGGCCGGAGGCTGGGGGAGTGCCGGGCGTAGAGCCTCGTACTGGATGTACTTGGCTCTGCGCCCGGTGCGGCGAGAGTGCGTGCATGGCGTCGCGAGGCTGGGGGCACCACCCGGCCGGAGGCTGGGGGAGGGAATTGTCAGACAGGCCCTAGGGGTCAGTGCCCCCGGTCGATCCACTCCTTCAGGTGCGGTGCCTCGGCGCCGATGGTGGTCGGGTCGCCGTGGCCGGTGCGGACCTCGGTCTCCGGCGGGAGCACCAGCAGGCGGTCGCGGATCGAGTCGATGATGGTCGGGAAGTGGGAGTAGGACCGTCCGGTGGCGCCGGGGCCGCCCTGGAAGAGGGTGTCGCCGGTGAAG
Organism: Streptomyces sp. NPDC058534; assembly: GCF_042717365.1. NCBI lineage: Bacteria > Bacillati > Actinomycetota > Actinomycetes > Kitasatosporales > Streptomycetaceae > Streptomyces > Streptomyces sp. NPDC058534. The sequence continues at coordinate 21,323 of NZ_JBHXNW010000049.1, read as the reverse complement.
ACGGTGCCGAGACCGGGGTCGTACAGGCAGACCGCGCCGGGGGCGTGTCCGGGGGTGTGCAGGACGGTCAGGTCGGCGCCTGCGGCCTCGATGACCTGGCCGTCGGTCAGCCAGGCGTCGGGGTCCCGGTCGGGGTGGGTCTGCCGCCACAGCGGCAGGTCGTCGCGGTGCAGCCAGATGGTGGCGCCGGTGCGGTCGGCCAGGGCGGGCGCCGCGCCCACGTGGTCGTTGTGGCCGTGGGTGCAGACGATGGCGGTCAGGCGCCGGTCGCCGACGGCCTCGGCGATCGCGTCGGCGTCATGGGCGGCGTCGATGACGACCACCTCGTGGTCGTCGCCGACCAGCCAGACGTTGTTGTCGACGTCCCAGGTGCCGCCGTCGAGCATGAACTGGCCGGAGGTGACGAGGCGTTCGATGCGGGCGGACATCAGAGCACCACCACCGAGCGGAGCACGTCGCCGGCGTGCATCCGGTCGAAGGCCTGCTCGACCTCGTCGAGCCGGATGGTCTCGGTGACGAACTTGTCCAGCGCGAGGCGGCCCTGGAGGTGCAGGTCGATGAGCATCGGGAAGTCGCGGGAGGGCAGGCAGTCGCCGTACCAGGACGACTTCAGCGAACCGCCGCGCCCGAAGACGTCCAGCAGCGGCAGTTCCAGCTTCATCTCGGGCGTCGGTACGCCGACCAGGACGACCGTGCCGGCCAGGTCGCGGGCGTAGAAGGCCTGCCGGTAGGTCTCGGGACGGCCGACCGCCTCGATGACGACGTCGGCGCCGAATCCGCCGGTCAGTTCGCGGATCGCCTCGACGGGGTCGGTCTCGCGGGAGTTGACGGTGTGGGTGGCGCCCATGGAGCGGGCGGTCTCCAGCTTGCGGTCGTCGATGTCCACGGCGATCACCTTCGCCGCCCCGGCCAGGTGGGAACCGGCGATCGCCGCGTCGCCGACGCCGCCGCAGCCGATGACGGCGACGGTGTCACCGCGGCCGACGTTGCCGGTGTTGATGGCGGCGCCGATGCCGGCCATCACCCCGCAGCCCAGCAGACCGGCCACCTGCGCGGAGACGGCCGGGTCGACCTTGGTGCACTGTCCGGCGGCGACCAGGGTCTTCTCGGCGAAGGCGCCGATGCCGAGGGCCGGGGACAGCTCCTGGCCGGTCGAGGCGAGGGTCATCCTCTGCTCGGCGTTGTGGGTGTCGAAGCAGTACCAGGGGCGTCCGCGCAGACAGGCCCGGCAGGTGCCGCACACGGCACGCCAGTTGAGGATCACGAAGTCGCCGGGGGCCACGTCGGTGACGCCGGCGCCGACCGACTCCACGACGCCCGCGGCCTCGTGGCCGAGCAGGAAGGGGTAGTCGTCGCTGATGCCGCCCTGCTTGTAGTGCAGGTCGGTGTGGCACACCCCGCAGGCCTGTACCTTGACCACGGCCTCGCCCGGGCCGGGATCGGGCACGACGATCGTCTCGATCCGGACCGGCTCGTCCTTGCCCGGTGCGATCACGCCGCGTACTTCCTGCGCCATGCTTGTGACCCTTTCCTCGGCCGTTCAGCGTCCCTCCCGACCCTACGCGCAACAGATCGGTGAGGGGCGCTTCGGCGGCGTGCCGGGCCCACGTAGCCTGAGGCGTCGCCCGCCTGCCGAAGGAGTCCCGTGAGCGCCGCCGATCCGGAAGCCGGTCCGCCCGTCTGGCGGCTTCTCCTGTCGTACGTACGGCCGCACCGGCGCGCCCTGTTCGCGGGCGCCCTGCTCTCGCTGGTCACGGGCGGCACGGGCCTGCTGCTGCCGCTGGTGGCGCGGGAGCTGATCGACGACCTGGCGCACGACCGGGCCATCACCGGTGCGCTGCTCGCCATGTCGGGGCTCGTGGTCGCCAACGCGGCGCTCGGCGCGCTCGGTTCGTACGTGCTGCGGCGCACCGCCGAGTCGGTGGTCCTCGGGGCGCGGCGCACGCTGTCGTCGTATCTGCTGCGGCTGCGCGTCCCGGCGGTGGACCGCACCGAGCCCGGCGACCTGATGGCGCGGATCACCTCCGACACCACCCTGCTGCGCGAGGTCACCACCGACTCCCTGATCGGCCTCGGCACCGGCGGGCTCACGCTGGTGGCGACGCTGGTGATGATGGGCGTGGTCGACCCGGTGCTCCTCGGGGTCACGCTGGCGGTGGTCGTGGGGGCCGGCATGGTGCTGGGCCTGATCGTGCCGCGCATCAACCGGGCGAGCCGGCAGGCGCAGGACGCGGTCGGGGTGATGGGCGCCGCGCTGGAGCGGATCCTGGGCGCGCTGCGCACGGTGAAGGCGTCCGGCGCCGAGCCCCGGGAGGAACGGGCGCTGCACGAGGCCGCCGAGGAGTCGTGGCGGCAGAGCGTGCGGGCCGCCAAGTGGTCGGCCGCCGCGGGCAATACCGCGGGGCTGGCGATGCAGATCGCGTTCATCACGGTGCTCGCGGTGGGCGGGGCGCGGGTGGCGACGGATGCGATCGACGTCGGCACGCTGGTGGCGTTCCTGCTGTTCGTCTTCTATCTGATGTCACCGATACAGCAGGTCGTCGGCGCGGTCACGCAGTACCAGACGGGGCGGGCGGCGCTCGCCCGGATCCAGGACGCGATGCGGCTGCCCGCGGAGCCGACGCTCCGCCCCGCCCCGCTGCCCTCACCGGGCGCGGAACCGGCGTCCGTCTCCTTCCGCGACGTCCGCTTCCGCTACGCCGAGGATCTGCCGTACATCCACCACGGGGTGACCTTCGACGTGCCGGGCCGGGGGCTGACGGCGTTCGTCGGCCCTTCGGGCGCGGGGAAGACCACCGTGTTCTCGCTCATCGAGCGGTTCTACGACCCGGGGTCCGGGGAGATCACGCTGGACGGCCGGAACCTGGCGGAGTGGGAACTGGCCGCGCTGCGGGCCTCGATCGGCTATGTGGAGCAGGACGCCCCGGTGCTGTCCGGCTCACTGCGGGACAACCTGCTGCTGGGCAGTCCCGAGGCGGACGAGGACGCCGTCCGTACGGTCCTGAAGACCACCCGCCTCGACACTCTGGTCGGCCGGCTGCCGAACGGTCTGGAGACGCTGGTGGGGCATCGCGGCACCAAGCTGTCCGGCGGGGAGCGTCAGCGCGTGGCCATCGCCCGCGCGCTGCTGCGCCGCCCCCGGCTGCTGCTGCTCGACGAGGCCACCTCGCAGCTGGACGCGGTGAACGAGGCGGCGTTGCGCGACACCGTGGCCGAGGTGGCCCGGACGACGACGGTGCTGGTCGTCGCCCACCGGCTGTCCACGGTGACGACGGCCGACCGGATCGTGGTGATGGACGCGGGGCGCGTCCGCGCGGTCGGCACACACAGGGAACTGGTCACCGCGGATCCGCTGTACGCGGAGCTGGCGGCGACCCAGTTCCTGGCGGCCGGCGGCTGAGCGCGCCGGCCGCGGGGGGTCGGCCCAGGGCGGGGACGGCGCCGAACAGCGGCGAGACCAGGCCGGTGACCTGCTGAAGCTGCCCGGACCACTCACCCGTGAGGAGCAGTGGCCCGGCCGCGATTGCCCCGGGCGCCGGGACGGAGGAAGCTCGGAGGGGAGGGCCACGACGGCCCGTTCCCCCTTCGGGCCGCGTCCCTCGAAGGAGGTCGCCATGGGTACCACGGCAGGCCGGGGCTTCGACGCCGAAGCGCTGCGCCGGGGCATCGAAGGAGACACGGCGGCACCTCTCCTGTCCCTGTACGCGCGGGACGCCCAGGTCCGCGTCGTCGACCGGTACGACCAGCCGAGCCGTCCCAAGGTCCTGCACGGCCGGCAGGAGATCGCCGAGATGCTCGACGACGTCTACAGCCGCGACATGACCCACCGGATGGAACGCTGTGTCGTCCAGGGCGACCACGTCGCGTTCACCGAGGAGTGCACCTATCCGGACGGCGTGCGGGTCCTCGCCGAGTCGATGCTGTCGTTGCGGGACGGCGAGATCGTGGAGCAGACCACCGTCCAGGCGTGGGACGAGTAGCCCGGGTTCCGCGGTCAGCGTGTCCAGGCGCGGTAATGGAGGAGCGGTACCGGGCGCTGCGGCGGCGGTTGCCGGCCACGCGACGGCTCAGCGCCGGGGCAGCCGGTGCAGTTCCACGTGCCCGAGCCGGCCGTCGGCGGCCGTGGCCGTCATGTAGGTGCAGTACGGCTGGCGGCGTCGGTCCGTCGGCGAGCCCGGGTTCAGCAGGCGCAGGCCCCCGGGCGCGGTGGTGTCCCAGGGGATGTGACTGTGCCCGAAGACGAGGACGTCGAGGCCGGGGAAGCGGTCGGCGCAGCGGGCCTCGCGACCCTGGGCCGCGCCCGTCTCGTGGACGACGCCGAAGCGCAGGCCGCCGAGGTCGGCGTACGCCACCTCGGGGAGGCGGGCGCGCAGTCCCGGGCCGTCGTTGTTGCCGTACACCGCGACGAGCCGGTGGCTGCGGCTCTCCAGCAGGTCGAGGGTGGCCGTGTCGACCCAGTCCCCCGCGTGCAGCACGATGTCGGCGCGCGGGATCTCCGCCAGCAGGGGCGCCGGCAGTTCCCTCGCCCGCCTGGGCAGGTGCGTGTCGGACATGAGCAGCAGACGCACGGGTCCAGGGTAGCAATCAACAGGTAAAACTGTGCAGCCTTGGCTGTAGAAATTAGCGACATGGACGCGGAGGCGCACCGCAACAGCGTCGAGCGGATCTTCCCGCGCCTCGGGGAGACGGGCACGACGGCGGAGATCCTGGAGCTGCTCCTCACTCCGCGCCGGCGCGCCGCTTGAGCCAGGCCCGGTTGTCCCGGTACCAGGCGACGGTCCGGGCCAGCCCGGCCGTGAGGTCCGGGCGGGGACGGTAGCCCAGCTCGTCGCGGGCCTTGCCCCAGTCGACCGAGTAGCGCAGGTCGTGCCCCTTGCGATCCTCGACGTGCACGACCCGGTCCCACCCCGCGCCGCAGGCGTCGAGGAGCAGGCCGGTGAGGTCGCGGTTGCTCAGCTCGGTGCCGCCGCCGATGTTGTAGACCTCGCCGGCCCGGCCCCGGGTCCGCACGAGGTCGACGCCCCGGCAGTGGTCGTCGACGTGCAGCCAGTCGCGTACGTTGCGCCCGTCGCCGTAGAGCGGCACGCTCAGCCCGTCCAGGAGGCGGGTGACGAACAGCGGCACGATCTTCTCGGGGAACTGGTGCGGGCCGTAGTTGTTCGAGCACCGGGTCACCCGTACGTCCAGGCCGTGGGTGCGGTGGTACGAGAGGGCCAGCAGGTCGCCCGCGGCCTTCGAGGCGGAGTAGGGGGAACTGGGCCGCAGCGGGTGCTCCTCGGTCGCCGAGCCGGCGTCCACGGAGCCGTAGACCTCGTCGGTGGAGACGTGCACGAAGGGGCCCACGCCGTGGCGCAGGGCCGCGTCCAGCAGGGTCTGGGTGCCGACGACGTTGGTGAGGACGAAGTCCGCGGCGGCGTCGATCGAGCGGTCCACATGGGACTCGGCGGCGAAGTGCACCACCTGGTCGGTGTCGGCCATCAGCTTGTCGACGAGTCCGCCGTCACGGATGTCACCGTGCACGAAGTGCAGCCGGGGGTGGCCCACTTCGAGGTTGGTGAGGGTGCCCGCGTAGGTGAGGCCGTCCAGCACCGTGATGTGCGGCGCTCCGGGAGAGTCGGAGGCGAGGAGCGTCCGGACGTACCGGGAGCCGATGAAGCCGGCGGCGCCGGTGACCAGGAGGTTCATGGACGGTGCCTTGCTGTGGTCGAGAGGCGGTGCGGGACGGTACCGACGTTACCCACGTGTCCCGTGCGGCTCGCGGCCGGGCGGCCTCAGTCCTCGCCCCGGACGATGTTCCACTCCTGGCCCGTTCGCGGTGCGCGGGGAACGGCGCGGTCCTCGACGGCGGGTACGCAGGTGCGCATGGCCCCCCTGGCGCGCAGCCGACGGGCCTTCGACCAGCCCGTCTCCGGCCTCCGGACGACGGTGTGCTCGCTGGTGTCGGTTCTCACGGGGTTTCATCCTCCTTTGGTGCGTTGCCTACGTTCTTCGGGTCCCCGGGCACGGCACGGCGAAACACCGGGCACACGGGCCACACGGCCGCCCCCGGTCCGTGCGGCGCGGTCTCACCAGTCGCGTGCGGCGTGCAGCAGGTGGTCGCGGACGAGGGGCACGTGCGGGTTGTCGAAGGCGCCGGGGCGGTGCACCAGGAAGGCGGTGTTGATCGGCGCGTCCTCGGGTTCGTCGAGAAGGGCGAGCACGCCGGAGGCCAGTTCGGCGGCGCACAGGTAGCGCGGCAGGACGCTGAACCCGGCGCCGGCGGCGACCATGGCGACGACCGCCCGCAGGTCGGGGACGGAGACGGCGGCCCGGCAGTTCAGGCGCCGGCCGAAGACGTGGCGCCAGTATCGGCGGACGATCGGAAGGTCCTCGGCGTAACTGATCAGCGGGACCTCGTGCAGGACGCCGGGGCCGTCGGCGGCGAGGGCCGGCCGCAGCCGGTCGGCACGGGCGGGGGCGGCGACCAGGACGAACTCCTCGTCCGCCAGGGGCACCGCGGACAGACCCCGGCCTCGGGGGCGGCTCGTGGCGATCACCAGGTCGTGCCGGCCGGCCCGCAGTTCGTCGAGGAGCGGGTCGGTCAGGCCGGCACCGACCCGCAGCCGTACGCCGTCGGCGACGAGGCCGGAGAGCGCGGGCAGGGCGCGAGTGGAGAGCAGCTCGGCGGGCCCGGCCAGGTGGACCGGTCCGGGCCGGGTGCGGCCGGTCGGGTCGTGGCCGGCGGCCGCCGCGAGCGCGTCGAGGGGTGCGGCGACCCGCGCGGCGAGTTCGTCGGCCACCGCGGTCGGGGCGACTCCGCGCGGCAGTCGCTCGAACAGTTCGCGGCCGGTCTGCCGCTCCAGGGCGCGGATCTGCGTGGTGACGGTCGGCTGGGACAGGCACAGGAGCTGGGCCGCGGCCGTGAAGGACCCGGAGCGGTGGACCGCGAGGAAGGTCCGCAGCAGGTTGAGGTCGGGCGGCGCGGCGGCCGGGGTCGCGGCCGCGGGGTCCGCCGAGGGGGCGCTGTCTCGCACTCCTGAACCCTACGGCGGTACGGCAGGACGCTGCCATACGGATTCCTATGGCTGTCATCGGCCGTGGCATTGGCGATACGAAGAGGTCGGGTCCTAGTTTCGGACGCAGCGCCGCGTACGACGGATCGCGGCCCGTCCTTCCGGGAGACCTCACATGTCGAAGATCCTCTTTGTCCTCACCGGCGCCGACCACTGGACGCTGGCCGACGGCACCCGGCACCCGACGGGCTTCTGGGCGGAGGAGGCCGTGGCACCGTACGAGGCGTTCACGGCCGCCGGTCACGAGGTCGTCGTGGCCACGCCGGGCGGAGTGGTGCCGCCCGTCGACCGGGCGTCGCTGGCCCCCGAGGTCAACGGCGGTCAGGAGAACGCCGACCGGATCGCCCGCGCGCTGGACGGCTTCACCCAGCTGCGGCACCCGGTGAGCCTCTCCGACGTCCGGCTCCAGGACTACGCGGCGGTGTTCTACCCCGGCGGCCACGGCCCCATGGAGGACCTGGCCGTCGACGCCGGCTCCGGCCGGCTGCTGACCGAGGCGCTGCGCGCCGGGACTCCGCTCGGGGTGGTCTGCCACGGCCCGGCCGCGCTGCTGGCCGCCGTGGACGCCGACGGTGCCAACGCCTTCGCGGGCCTGAAGGTGACCGCGTTCACCAACGACGAGGAGACCCAGGGCGGTCTGGCGGAGCGGGCCTCGTGGCTGCTGGAGGACCGGCTCGGCGAGGCCGGGATCGTCGTGCGCGCGGCCGAGCCGTGGGCCCCGCACCTGGTCGCCGACCGGAACCTGGTCACCGGCCAGAACCCGGCGTCCGCCGCCCCGCTCGCCGAGGAGCTGCTGAAGCGGCTCGGCTGAACCGGCCGGGGACGCTCACGGCTCCAGCGGGATCTCGCTCCAGACCAGCTTGCCCCCGCCGACCGGCAGCGTCCCCCACGCCGCCGACATCGCCTCGACCAGGAGGATGCCGCGCCCGCCCGTGGCCTCCCAGCCGATGCTGGTCGGTTTGACCGGCGTACGCGGTGAGGCGTCGGCGACCGCCACCCGCATCCGGCCGCCGATCAGGGCGAGGTCGAGCCGGACCCGGCCGTCGGTGTGCACCAGGGCGTTGGTGACCAGCTCGGAGACGATCAGGAGCACCGCGTCGATGCCGTCGTCCGGCACGCCCCAGGAGCGCAGGGTGCGCCGGGTGAAGCGGCGGGCGTGCCGCACGGCCTCCGGCAGCCGCCACACCGACCAGCTCTCCCGCAGCGGGCGCAGGTCCATGCCGTCGTAGCGGACCAGGAGCAGGGCGACGTCGTCGCTGCGGCGGGCGTTGCCGAGCAGCGCGTCGGCGACGAGCCCGAGGTGGACGGGGTCCAATACGGCCAGCGCGTGCGCGAACCGGTCCATGCCCTCGTCGATGTCGGCGTCGGGGGACTCCACGAGGCCGTCGGTGGTGAGGGCGATCAGCGTGCCGGGCCGCAGCCGCAGCGGGCTCATCGGGAAGGCAGCCTGCGTCAACACGCCGAGCGGTGGGCCGCCCGGCACCTCGGCGATGTCCGTGCTGCCGTCGGGGTGGCGCAGCACCGGCGGCAGATGACCGGCCCGGACGCACCAGGCGGAGCCCTCCTCCATGTCGAGGTCGACGTAGACGCAGGTGGCGAAGAGGTCGGTCTCCATGCCGGTCAGCAGCCGGTTGGCGCGGGAGACCACGACGTCCGGCGGGTGGCCCTCGACGGCGTAGGCGCGCAGGGCGGTGCGCATCTGGCCCATCAGGGTGGCCGCGCCGGCGCTGTGGCCCTGGACGTCGCCGATCACGAGGGCGACGTGGTGGTCGGGCAGCGGGATGACGTCGTACCAGTCGCCGCCCAGCTCAAGGCCGGCCGTGCTGGGCAGGTACCGGGCGACGGCGACCGCGCCGGGCAGTTTCGGCAGCCGGCGCGGCAGCAGCTGGCGCTGGAGCATGCCGACGAGTTCGTGTTCGGCGTCGAAGGCACGGGCGCGGGTCAGGGCCTGTCCGGCGAGGCCGGCGGAGGCGGTGAGCAGGGCGCGTTCGTCGGGGCCGAAGTCGTGCGGGGTGTCCCAGCCGATCAGACAGGCGCCGGCCATGCGGCCGGCGGCGGGCAGCGGCAGTACGGCGAGGCCGCCGGGGCCGACGTCGGCCAGGGCGGGTTCCAGGTCGCCGGTGCCGGCGGGCCAGATCCGGGCGCGGCCCTCGCGCAGCGCGGCGGCGAGGGTGGGCATGGCCCGGACCGGCGCGTCCGGCCACTCGGTGCGCCACTCCAGCCGCCACAGCTCGGGCCAGGACTCCGGTTCGGGCGGGTCGAGGACGGTGACGACGAGCCGGTCGTTCTCCAGCTCGGCCAGGGCGATCCGGTCGGCGCGCAGCGGTCTGCGCAGGGCGGCGACCACCGCCTGGCTGACGTCGCGGACGGTACCGGCGGTGGCCAGCGCGGCGGCGAGCCGCTGCACGCGGGCCACGTCGGTCACGTCGGGGCGCAGGGTGGAGGCGTCGGCGACGGTGCCGACCAGACGGGTCGGACGCCCCTCGACGCCGGGCAGCAGGCGCCCGCTCAGGCGCAGCCACTTCGGCGGGCCGGCCGGTTGCAGCACCCGGAACTCCAGCTCGCGCTCGCCGATGGTCATGTGGTCGGACTCGGTCACCGACATCAGGGACGGCAGGTCCTCGGGCACGGTGAGGCCGAGCAGCGTCTCCACCTTGCCGTCGAACTCGCCGGGGGCGAGCCCGAACAGGCGCAGGATGTCGTCGCCGACCTCGACCCGGCCGGTGTCCATGGCCAGGCTGAAGGACTCCGGCAGCAGCTCCTCGTCCTCGGCGGCCTCGGCCGGGGCGGGGCAGGTCAGTGCCGCGGCGACCAGTTCGAGGCAGGCCCGGTCCTCCGCGTCGAACCCGTCGGGGCGCTCGGTCAGGGCGAGCAGGCAGCCGCCGCCGTCCCCGCGGACCGGCAGGGTGGCGAGGGAGAAGCCGCTGGACGGCACGTGCCGCGACTCGGCCGATCCGGCGAACTCCTCAGGGCCGATCCACACCGCCTCGCCGCCGCGGTGGGCGTCGGCGACCGGGGACCCGCCGGACGCCGGGTAGCTGTCGCGTACTCCGTACAGGGTCCGCGGCACACCGGCCGAGGCGGCCAGGCAGAGCAGGTCGCGGTCGTCGCCGGGTGTGTAGAGGGCGGCGAGGGAGGCGCCCGCGAAGACCAGCGCCTGTTCGAGGATCCGGCGGGGCCGCTCCTCCTGCTCCGGGCCGGACGCGATCGCCTTCAGGGCACCCTCGGCACGCAGCGTCCTCGATCCGCGTTCCGCAGCGCCCTGTCCGACCACCTCGCCATTACAGCGCTTATAGGACATCCGCGCAGCCCCTACGGGCCGGGTAACGGCGATCAGCGGCCCCGAAACCCACGACGGGCGGTCCGATCCTCCCGCCGGAGGTCCGGACCGCCCGTCGGTATGCGGTCAGCCGGTCAGGCCGGAGCCGTCCTCGGCGCCGACGCCCGTGCCGTCGTCCGAGCCGCCGACGCCGGTGCCGGTACCGTCGCCCGCGTCACCGGCACCCGCGTCGCCGCCGGCCTCGTCCCCGGCGCCCGCGTCACCACCGGCCTGCTCGCCGCCCGCCTCCTCACCACCGCCGACGGCGTCGCCGCCCCCGGCCTCCTCGCCGCCGGCCTCCTCGCCGCCGGCCTGGTCGCCCGCGCCTCCCGCCGCGTCGCCGCCGAGGGTGGCGCCGACCGCCTCCAGGGCGGTGGTGACCGGCTGGAAGAACGTCTCGCCGCCGACGGTGCAGTCACCGCTGCCGCCGGAGGTCAGGCCGATCGCCTGTCCGTCCTGGGTGAACAGGGAACCGCCGCTGTCGCCGGGCTCGGCGCAGACGTCGGTCTGTATGAGGCCCGTGACCGTGCCCTCGGGGTAGTTGACGGTGGCGTCCAGGCCGAGGACCTGACCGTCCGCCAGCCCGGTCGTGCTGCCCATGCGGAAGACCTGCTGACCGACCGTCGCCTCGGCGGCCTGGCCGATCTGGAGGGTCTGGTCGCCGAGATTGACCTCGCTCGGCGCCTCGGTCGCCGGGTCGTCGTACTTGACGAGCGCGAAGTCGCCCTCGCCCGGGAAGACCGCCTGGTCGACGGTGCCGATCGGCGCCCCGTCCTGGGCGTCGGACCACTGTTCCGTGGCGACCCCGCAGTGACCGGCCGTCAGGAAGGCCGGGGTACCGTCGCCTGCGGTGACGTTGAAGCCGAGTGAGCAGCGCGCGCCGCCGCCGAAGACGGCGTCGCCGCCCGACACGAAGGTCCGGAAGGTGCCGGCCGACTTCTCCAGGGTGGCCATGCCGGAGCCGAGGCCCTCGACGGTGGACTCCAGCCGGTCCCATTTCTCGCCGGTGACGGTGGAGTCGGCGGTCACCAGGATCTTGTTGGTGCGGGGGTCGATCGCCCAGGAGGTGCCGGGGATGGTCGCCTCGGACTTCAGCGTCGTCGCGCCGCCGCGCAGCTCGCCCATGCTGTTGTCGACCTCGCGGACGTCCGCGCCCGCCTTCTTCGCCTCCACGATGACCTGGTTGTTGTCACCGGGTACGACGTTCACCACGAGCTGCTGCTCGCCGGTGTCGTAGTACGAGCCGGCGAAGGCGTCGCCCAGCATCCCGGCGAGTTGCGAGGCGAGATCCGACGCGTCCGCCGCCTTGAGGGTCCTCGGCGCCGCCGCGGCGTCCGAAGGCCCGCCGTCCTGTGAGGCGTTGGCGTTCGGGAGGAGGATGGCGGCCGCGCCGAGCGCCACCACACCGCCCGCCGCCATCGCGGCCCTGCGCTTCGGAATTCGCTTGTGACTCAACCTACTCGACCTCCTGGGACCGGGACGGTGCCGCGGTCCGGCAGCTGTTGGGGGGCGCCCGGACGGCTGTTGGTACGCACGGACCCGCCGGGGCGTTCAGCCGGGCCGTCCGATCCCGCCCTGTCGGCACCCTCCGCGCCCGAGCGGCCACGCACTGTGCCGATCGCGGAGCGGAATCCCTGCTTCAGCGAATCTGCACATCGCATGCTCAACCCGGTCACCCCGGTTGGGGGATCTGCACAACCGCACGGCGCCCCGTACACCTTTGGGGCGGGAGTGTCCCAATCGGTCCGGTGCGGGCAAGGGGTCGCGCGGGCCGATGTCGCCCACCGTGTGAAGAAGTGGCCGAGAAGCCGTGCGTACGCCTGCACCTTTGGGTGCCCCTTCGTCGCAAGAGCCCTGGTGGGAGGGGGTGAGTGATTGGAAGCCCGGACCGGCCGCATGCTTTGATCCGTCGCACCGCGGGAGCCGCGGAGGCTCCGGAAGCGGGCGTCCGGCACCTGCGGTCGCGGCCGTCATCTGTCCCCAGAGGGGGCCGCTCCCCCCTTGTGAAATGGCTATACGAAGGGAAGTTCCCTCATGAACTCCACCCCCCAGGTCGAGACCGCCGAGATCTCGGACGCGGACCTCGACAACGTCTCCGGCGGCCTGAGCCTGAACGCCGTCGGCACCGTCACCGGCCTGGTGGACGGCGTTGCCCCGGTTTCCGGTCTGCTCAACACGGCCGTCGGCACCGTCGAGGGTGTCACGGGCATGAACACCGCCCCGGTCACCGGCCTGGTCGCCGGTCTCTGATCGCGCCCTTGTGCCGCTGAGTCCCGGAGCCACCCAGGCTCCGGGGCTTTTCGGCCGTTCTTCTCAAGCATCTCGAGCCTCTTGGGTCTCCCCTCGCAGGCTTTCTCAGGGAATCACTGGGGTACGTCCGACGTGCAGTTCCGCCAGCAGGCCCTCTCCAAGCTCCAGTCACCGGAGGAACTAGACCTTCCGGTGCGTTTCGCCCGCCCGCAGGGCTGGCTGGTGCTGTCCGTGACCGTGGTCGCGATGGCCGCCGCGTCCGTGTGGGCGGTGGGCGGCTCGGTGACCTCCACCGTCGGCGCACCCGCCATCCTCACCCACGGGCAGGGCAGTTACCTCCTGCAGAGCCCCGTCTCGGGGCAGGTCACGGCGGTCCTCGCGCGCCCGGGTCAGCGGCTGGCCGCCGACTCCCCCGTGCTGAAGGTGCGTACCGCCGACGGCGAGAGCGTGGTCCGCGCCGTCGACGCGGGACGGGTCAGCGCCCTCGCGGCGACCGTCGGGCAGATCATCCGGACCGGCGCGAACGTCGCCTCCGTCGAGAAGGTCGCCGACCCCGGCGATCCGCTCTACGCCACCGTCTACGTACCCGCCGAGAAGGCCGCCGCGATCCCCGCGCAGGCCTCCGTCGACCTGACCGTCCAGTCGGTGCCGACCCAGCAGTACGGCGTCCTGCACGGAAAGGTGAAGTCGGTGGACCGCTCGGCGCAGTCGGCGCAGACGATCTCCGCGTTCCTCGGGGACAGCCAGCTCGGCGAGCAGTTCACCGAGGACGGCAGGCCGGTGGCCGTGACGGTCCGGCTGGACACCTCACGGTCCACGAAGAGCGGCTACGAGTGGTCGTCCGCCGACGGGCCGCCGTTCGAGCTGACCTCCATGACCATGGCCACCGGTTCCATCCGGCTCGCCGACCAGCGTCCCGTCGATTGGCTGCTGCCGTGAGTACCGCACAGGAGACCCGGGGCCGGCGCCGGGCCGCCCCGCCCAGGCGCAGCGTGCCCAGGAGCCGCGCGAAGACCGTCCGCACGCCCACCGTGCTCCAGATGGAGGCCGTGGAGTGCGGTGCCGCCTCCCTCGCGATGGTGCTCGGCCACTACGGCCGGCACGTCCCGCTGGAGGAGCTGCGCATCGCCTGCGGTGTCTCCCGCGACGGCTCGCGCGCCAGCAACCTGCTGAAGGCGGCGCGCGGCTACGGCCTCACCGCCAAGGGCATGCAGATGGACCTGGCCGCCCTCGCCGAGGTGACGACGCCGGCCATCCTGTTCTGGGAGTTCAACCACTACGTCGTCTACGACGGCATCGGACGCCGCTTCGGCCGGCGCGGGGTGTTCATCAACGACCCCGGCAAGGGCCGCCGCTTCGTGACCCTGGAGGACTTCGACGGGTCCTTCACCGGGGTCGTGCTGACCATGGAGCCCGGCGAGGACTTCACCCGGGGCGGCCGCAAGCCCGGCGTGCTCGGCGCGATGCCCGCCCGGCTGCGCGGCACCGCGGGCACGCTGCCCGCCGCCGTGCTGGCGAGCCTGCTGCTGGTGGCGGTCGGGGCGGCGGTGCCCGCGCTCAGCCGCACCTACATCGACATGTTCCTGATCGGGGGGCAGACCTCGCTGCTCGGCGTGCTGTTCGCGTCGATGGGGGCCTGTGTGCTGCTGACGGTGGTGCTGACCTGGCTCCAGCAGGCCAACCTGCTGCACGGGCGCATCATCTCCTCCACCCTCTCCAGCGCCCGCTTCCTGCGTCATCTGCTGCGGCTGCCGGTGACGTTCTTCTCCCAGCGCAGTCCGGCCGACCTGGTGCAGCGGCTCCAGTCCAACGACGCCGTCGCCGAGACGCTGGCCCGCGACCTCTCCGCCGCGGGCGTGGACGCGATCGTCGTCGTCCTGTACGCCGTGCTGCTGTACGCGTACGACCCCCAGCTCACCTTCGTCGGCATCGGGGTGGCGCTGCTCAACATCCTCGCGATGCGGATCGTCATCGGGCTGCGCGCGACCCGTACGGCGAAGCTGCGGGCGGACACGGCACGGCTGACCAACACCGCGTACACCGGTCTCCAGCTGATCGAGACGATGAAGGCGACCGGCGGCGAGGACGGCTACTTCCGCAAGTGGGCGGGGCAGCACGCCACCACGCTGGAGGAGCAGCAGCGGCTCGGGGTGCCGAGCGCCTGGCTGGGTATGGTCGCGCCGACGCTGGCGACGCTCAACAGCGGTCTGATCCTGTGGATCGGCGGCATGCGGGCGGTCGAGGGGCACATCTCGGTCGGTCTGCTGGTCGCGTTCCAGGCGCTGGTGGTCCGCTTCACGGCCCCGCTGACCCGGCTGAACGGCGTCGCGGGCCGCATCCAGGACTTCGCGGCCGACGTGGCCCGGCTGAAGGACGTGGAGAACTTCCGCACCGACCCGCTCTACGACCGCCCCGGCGGCACCGACTCCACCCGCCGGCTGCGCGGTCAGGTCGAGCTGCAGAACGTCTCCTTCGGCTACAACCCGCTCGACAAGCCACTGCTCACCGGCTTCGACCTCACCGTCGGTCCGGGGCAGCAGGTGGCCCTGGTGGGCGGCTCGGGCAGCGGCAAGTCCACGGTGTCCCGGCTGATCTCGGGGCTCTACTCCCCCTGGGACGGTGTCATCCGCATCGACGGGCAGCGGCTGGAGGACATCCCGCGCGGGGCGCTGGCGTCCTCCGTCTCCTTCGTCGACCAGGACGTGTTCCTCTTCGAGGGCTCCGTCCGCGACAACATCGCCCTGTGGGATCCGTCGGTCCCCGACACCGCGGTGGTGGACGCGCTCCAGGACGCCGCGCTGTACGACGTCGTGATGCGCCGGCCGGGCGGCATCCACAGCCCGGTCGAGCAGGACGGCCGCAACTTCTCCGGCGGGCAGCGCCAGCGCCTGGAGATCGCGCGGGCGCTGGTGCGCCGGCCGAGCATCCTCGTCCTGGACGAGGTGACCAGCGCGCTGGACGCGGAGACCGAGCAGAGGGTCATGGACAACCTGCGCCGGCGCGGCTGCGCCTGCGTGGTGATCGCGCACCGGCTCAGCACCGTGCGGGACAGCGACGAGATCGTCGTACTCCAGCACGGCACCGTCGTGGAGCGCGGACGGCACGAGGAGCTGGTGGCGCACGGTGGCGCGTACGCCGCGCTGGTCAGGGAGCGGTGAGATGACGACCGTGCACGAAGGACAGGGCGACCTCGTCCTCGGGGCGCTCGGCTCGCTGGGCACCCGCGTGGACTGCGCCGGGTTCAACCGCCTCGACCTGGAGGGCCCCCAGGTGCTGTGGCTGGTGGTGTCCGGCGCGGTCGACCTGTTCGCGGTCGACGCCGGGGAACAGGGCCACTGGCACCACCTCGGCCGCCTGGAGGCGGGCTCGGTGCTGCTCGGGCCGGTCGCCGGGCCGCAGCACACGCTGGTCGCGCGCCCGCTGCGGGACTGCGTGGTGCACCGCATCGGGCTGCGCGAGCTGTACCAGCCGGCGGACACGCAGACCTGGTCGTACGACGAGTACGGCAGCCCCCAGTACGTGCCGCCGACGACGAGCCCGCTGGAGTACGCGCTCGCCCTGGGGGTGGGCCGGGGACTGACCGTGCTCTTCCAGGCGCCGATGGCCACCGAGGGGGCGGCGGCGCCCACCGACGACGACGTGTTCTGGATGCAGGTGCCGCCGGGCAGCGTGCAGTACGGGGCGCTGTACGGCGAGGAGGCCGCCGCCGACCTGCTGATGGACCCGGCGCTGTGGCAGAGCCTGGTCGACCAGCAGCACCGGCTGCTGACCACGCTCGACCGCTGGATCGAGCAACTGGAACGCACCCACGAGACCCGGACCGCGGCCGGCATCAAGGCCGGTGAGGCGGTGCGCGCACAGGCCGACCGGACGCTGCTGGCCTCCATCGGCAAGCGGTCGGCGGGGCGCACCACGGCCGCCGACGCCGACGCCACGTACGCGGCCTGCAGACTGGTCGCCCGTGCCGCCGGCATCGCGCTCGCCGAGCCCGCGCAGAACGGCACCGAGAGCGAGCGGCTCGACCAGGTGGAGCGCGTCGCCCTGGCCTCGCGCGTGCGCACCCGCGGCGTGCGGCTGGAGAACGGCTGGTGGCGGGACGACGTGGGGCCGCTGGTCGGGCACCGGACCCTGTCGGGGGCGCCGGTGGCGCTGCTGTGGCGGCGCGGCGGCTACGTGGCCGTGCATCCGGGGACCGGCCGGGAGACCCCGGTGGAGAAGGCGAACGCCGAGGAGTTCGAGCCGCGCGCGGTGATGTTCTACCGCCCGCTGCCCGAACGCCGGCTCAGTCCGCTGCGGCTGCTGCGGTTCTGTCTCCAGGGCACCCGCCGTGATCTGACCGGTCTGCTGCTCGCCGGTCTTGTGACGGTGGCGCTCGGCGCGCTGGTGCCGGTCGCGACCGGCAAGGTGCTCGGCGAGTTCGTGCCGAAGGCGCAGACCGGGCTGATCGCGCAGGTGTGTCTCGCGGTGATGCTGAGCAGCGTCGTCGCGGCGGCCTTCATGCTGATGCAGAACCTCACCATCCTGCGGCTTGAGGGCCGGATCGAGGCGACCCTCCAGCCCGCCGTGTGGGACCGGCTGCTGCGGCTGCCCACGAAGTTCTTCACCGAGCGGTCCACCGGCGAGCTGGCGAGCGCGGCCATGGGCATCAGCGCGATCCGCAGACTGCTGGCGGGCGTCGGCCCGACGGTGACCCAGTCGGTGACCGTCGGGGCGATGAACCTGGGGCTGCTGCTCTGGTACAGCGTACCGATGGCACTCGCGGCGATCGGCATGCTGGTGGTCGTCGCCGGTGTCTTCCTGGCGCTCGGGCTGTGGCAGGTGCGCTGGCAGCGGCGGCTGGTCAAGCTCACCAACAAGCTGAACAACCAGGCGTTCCAGACCCTGCGCGGGCTGCCGAAGCTGCGGGTGGCCGCCGCCGAGAACTACGCCTACGCGGCCTGGGCGGAACGCTTCGCGCACAGCCGCGAGCTCCAGCAGCGGGCGGGACGGATCAAGAACCTCAACGCGGTGCTGGGCGCGGTGTACCTGCCGCTGTGCACGCTGCTGATGTTCATGCTGCTGGCCGGTCCGGCGCGCGGTTCGATGTCGGCGGCGGAGTTCCTGACCTTCAACGCCTCGGTGACGATGCTGCTGACCTCGGTCACCCAGCTGACCGGCTCCTTCGTGTCGGCGGTGGCCGCGCTGCCACTGTTCGAGGAGATCCGTCCGGTGCTGGACGCGACACCCGAGGTGCGCACCGCGAGCACCCGCCCGGGGCCGCTGTCCGGCGGGATCGAGGCGCGGCGGCTGTCGTTCCGGTACACCGACGACGGGCCGCTGGTCCTGGACGACGTGTCCTTCGAGGTGCGGCCGGGCGAGTTCGTGGCGGTCGTCGGTCCCAGCGGATGCGGCAAGTCGACCCTGCTGAGGCTGCTCATCGGCTTCGACCGGCCGCTGTCGGGCAGTGTCCTGTACGACGGACAGGACCTGGCCGCGCTCGACCAGTCGGCGGTGCGGCGGCAGTGCGGGGTGGTGCTCCAGCACGCGCAGCCGTTCACCGGGTCCATCCTGGACGTCATCTGCGGTACCGAGCCGTACACGCCGGAGGAGGCGATGGCGGCGGCCGAGATGGCGGGGCTCGCGGAGGACATCAAGCGGATGCCGATGGGCCTGCACACCATCGTCTCGGGCGGCGGAGCCGTGTCCGGGGGCCAGCGGCAGCGGCTGATGATCGCGCAGGCGCTGATCCGCCGGCCGCGCATCCTCTTCTTCGACGAGGCGACCAGCGCCCTGGACAACGAGACGCAGCGCACCGTGATCGAGTCCACCAAGGCCCTCAACGCGACCCGGATCGTCATCGCGCACCGGCTGTCCACGGTGCTGGACGCCGACCGCGTGATCGTGATGGAGGACGGGAAGGTCGCCCAGCAGGGGCCGCCCGCCCAGTTGCTCGCGGACACCGGCGGCCGGCTGCACGAGCTGGTGCGGCGGCAGCTGGCCTGACCGGACCGGCCGGCGGGCCGCCCGGTTTCCGGCCGTACGCCTGGACCGCGTTGGACCGGCACTCAGATGGGTACGTGGCCCTTCATGCGTATCAGCGTGGTGGATGTGGGGTCGAACACGGTCCGGCTCATGGTGGCGGACGCGGAGGGCGGGGTCCCACTGCCGGTGCACACCGCGAAGTGGCGACTGCGACTGTCGGAGCAGGTCAAGCCGGGTGCCCCGATCCCGGGGGAGGCCGTGGAGCGGCTGGTGGCGGCGGTGGCCGACGCGAGCCGGACCGCGGACCGGTGGGGGGCGTCGAGCCCGCCGGCCTTCGCGACCGCAGTGGTGCGTGCCGCGCCGAACCGCCGGGAGGTGCTGCGCAGCGTCCGCGCCCGCACCGGCGTGGCCCTGTGCACGCTGCCCGGTGAGGTGGAGGCGGAGCTGACGTTCCTCGGGGCCCGGCGCTGGATGGGCTGGCGGGCCGGGCCGCTCGCCCTGCTGGACATCGGCGGCGGATCGCTGGAGGTCGCCTTCGGGCGCGGCCGGCTGCCCGGCTTCGTGGCGTCGCTGCCCCTGGGGGCGGCGCGGCTGACCCACGAGTTCCTGGCGGGCGGCCAGGACCCGGCGGCGCCGGAGCAGATCAGGGCGCTGCGCCGCAAGGTCCGGCATCAGCTGCGGGACGTCGCGGCGCGGATCCGCTGGGAGGGCCCGCGCACCGCGGTGGCCACCTCCCGGACCTTTCAGCAGCTGGGGCGGCTGTGCGGGGCCTCGCCCGGCCGGCACGGGCCGTTCGTGGAGCGGCGGATGCGCTGCGCGGACCTCGGGGGCGCCGTCGGCCGACTGGCCGCCCTGTCCGCCGCCGAGCGGTCCCGGCTGCCCGGCATCTCCGCACCGCGGGCCGCGCAGAGCCTGGCCGGGGCGGTGGTCGGGCACACCGCCATGAAGCTCACCGGAGTGGATTCGGTGACGCTGTGTCCCTGGGCGATCCGCGAGGGCATCCTGCTGCGCCACATAGAGGAGGGCCCGTCCTGGTGGAAGGAGGTCCTCCGCCTCAGTGACGAGGCCGCACACCGGACACCAGTGTCCCTGCGCCTCGCGTCCGAGTCCGGCTGACCGCGGTCCGAGGAGCGGGCCCGAGGAAAGGAGACATCCATGTCCGAGAAGGACGACCAGGGCCGGGAGCGGCCGGAGAGCGCGCTCGACGAGGTCCTGCGCGAGATCGAGGACGCCGAGACCCGTGATCCGGAGTCCGAGGCCGAGCGCCGTCACCGGGGCGAGGCCGGTGACGCCACCTCGCCGAACCCCGCCGCCCAGGAGGACACCGAGGGCGAGTGACGCGGTGCCGGACGTCCGTGTGGCACGGGCGTCCGGGTGGGTACTCGCGGCGCATGGAGTACGACGGCGAAGGACCACGGCTTCCGACGGCCCGGGGCCCGCTCTCCGCGGCCGTCGGTGCGTATCTGCGCGGGACCGGCCCGCTGCCCGGCCCGGAGGAGGCCGCCGCTCACGCGTACGGCGACGATCTCCAGCTCGCGCTGTACCAGTGCTACGAGCTGCACTACCGGGGTTTCGCCGGTGTCTCCCCCGCCCTGGAGTGGGATCCCGGGCTGCTGCGTGTCCGGGCCGCGCTGGAGCGGCGCTTCCTGACCGCGCTGCGGGCCGGCACACCGGTCCACGACAGCGTGGAGGACGCGATCGGGGCGCTGCTCGTCGAGCCCGTCCACGGGGAGGGCGTCAGCCACTTCCTGCGCGACGAGGGAGAGTTGTGGCAGCTGCGGGAGTACGCGGCCCAGCGCTCCCTGTACCACCTCAAGGAGGCCGACCCGCACGCCTGGGTGCTGCCGCGGCTGTGGGGGCGCGCGAAGGCGGCGATGGCGGCGGTCGAGTTCGACGAGTACGGCGGCGGCCGCGCCGACCGGGTGCACGCCCGTCTGTTCGCCGGCCTCATGACGGACCTGGGACTGGACACGACGTACGGACACCATCTCGACGCCGCCTCGGCCGAGTGCCTGGTCACGGTGAACATGATGTCGCTGTTCGGCCTGCACCGGGCCCTGCGCGGCGCCCTGGTGGGCCATTTCGCGGCGGTGGAGATCACGTCGTCGCCCGGCTCCCGGCGGCTCGCGGAGGCGATGCGCCGCACCGGCGCCGGGCCGGCCGCCGAGCACTTCTACGACGAGCACGTCGAGGCGGACGCGGTGCACGAGCAGATCGTGCGGCACGAGGTGATCGCCGGCCTGCTGGAACAGGAACCGCACCTCGCGGCGGACGTCGCGTTCGGTGTCGACGCCACCGCTCACGTCGAGGACCAGTTCGGGTCCCGGCTGCTGGCCGACTGGCGGGCCGGACGGTCGTCACTGCGCGTCCCGCTCCCCGAGTCGATTCACCAGGATTCCGAAATTTCCTTTACTTCATGACCTTCTGGGTACCTGGCGCACGTGCATTTCATGGTGCTGCCGGGCGTCTACGCCCCCCAGGAGGACACCGCCCTGCTGGCCGGGGCGCTGTCCGGCGAGTCGCTGCCCCCGGGCGCGGCGGTGCTCGACGTCGGGACCGGCACCGGCGCTCTCGCGCTGGCCGCGGCGGTGCGGGGCGGGCGGGTGACCGCGGTGGACGTCTCGTGGCGCGCGGTGTGGGCGGCGCGGCTCAACGCCGCCCGTGCGGGGCTGCGGATCCGCGTCCTGCACGGCAATCTCTTCACTCCGGTGCACGGCACGTCGTTCGACCTCGTGCTGGCC
>NZ_JBHXNW010000048.1:65921-70713 GCF_042717365.1 Streptomyces sp. NPDC058534 | reverse complement strand
GCCCCACACTCCCCCCGAGACCCCCGCGGCGCAACCCCCCGACTCAAACAACCCGCCCCCGCCCCCCCAACGCGCGGCCGCCGCGGCCAAGGGCGCCGCGAACGCCGCGCGCAACGCGATCAGCGCCTCCAACGCCGCGGTGACCGCGTCCCGTCGCGCCTCCTCGGCGGCGACCGCGGCCTCCCAGGCCGCCGCGGCGGCCGGCAACGCCGCCTCGCACGCCTACAACGCCGCCATCGCCGCCTCCAAGGACGCCTTGAAGACCGAGGCGGCCAAGGACGCCGCCGTCGCGGCCAAGAACGCGGCTGGAAAGGCCCGTTCCGCCGCCAAGGCCGCGGACTACGCCGCGGCCGCCTCCGCGCAGGCCGCCGGCGCCGGATCGTCGGCCGCCTCGGCCGCGCGGAACGCCGCGGCCGCGGCCAACGCCGCGGCGCAGGCCGCGGGTGCCGCGGGCGCCGCCCAGTCGGAGGCGGCCGAGGCCAAGCGCCAGGCCGCCATCGCGACGACCGCCGCCAACCGCGCCACCAACGCCGCGTCCACGGCCCAGGCCCTCGCCAACACCGCCGCCGCCGCGGCCCGCAAGGCCCGGGACGCCGCCAACTCCGCGGCCGACCACGCCGAGAAGGCGGCCGCCGCGGCCGAGGAGGCGGTGAAGTTCGCGGGTCAGGCCGTCGACTACGCGAACAAGTCCACGGCGCACGCGGCCGCGGCCGTGAAGGCGGCCGACAACGCCACCAAGACCGTCGAGGAAGCCATGGCGGTGGAGACGGCGGCGCGGGAGGCGGAGCTGGCCCGCCTGGAACAGGACAGGCTCCAGGGCATGGACGAGGCCCGGCTGCTCGCCGAGATCGAGGCGGAGGAGCAGGCCGAGTACGAGGACAAGCGCACCCAGGAGGCGCAGACCGCACAGGCCCTCAAGGAACTGATCGCCGCGGCCGAGAAGGCGCTGTGGGAGACCGGCGACCTGGCCCTCGCGGCCACGCTGGGCCGCAAGGCGGCCACCGGGCTGCTGGAGGCGAAGGGCGCGTGGACGCGGGAGGCGGCCCAGCACGCGCTGGCCGGCACCGACGACGACATCCTGTCGTGGGTCGACCTCGACCGGACCCTCGCCCAGAGCCAGGACGACCGCGAGACCGTCCTCTACATCGCCCAGATATCCAGCCCCGCCATCGCGGAGGCGGCCCAGGCGGCGCTGGCGAGCGCGGACTCCGCGGCGGTGGGCGACTTCCTCACCTCGGGGATGATCCGGGCCTCGCAGGACGACAACAAGGTCCAGATCGCCCGCATCATCAACCAGAAGCCCGGCAAGGCGGTCATCGAGGCCGCCAACGACGCGCTGGACAAGAACACGCCCGAGGCGCTCCAGGACTTCTTCGACCGGACCTACCCCGCGGCGATACGCGAGGACGACGCGGTGGAGACCGCGACGTCGGTGGCAGGCGGGGGCGAGTACGTCAAGTCGTACGGCGAGGTCGCCCTCGAAGGTCCCACCTGGATGCGCCGGAACTTCGTCCAGGTCGTCCAGCACCAGGCGGCCCAGCTCGACCACGACTCGGCCACCCACGTCGCGGCGGTCCGCGGCGCGATCGCCGCCGCGGCGAAGATCGCCTACAAGGCGCAGGAGAACGCCGCGCTGGCCTCCAAGGCCGCCGCGGACGCCCGTAAGGCCGCCGCCGAGGCGCAGGAGTGGGCGGACAAGGCCCTCGACGCCGCGAGCAAGGCGGACGACTACGCCGACCAGGCCAGGCAGAACGCCGACGCCGCGGACCGGTCGGCGGCGGACGCGCAGTCCTCGGCGAACCAGGCCAAGTCGGCGGCGGCGACCGCGCGGGGCGCCGCCAGGTCGGCGAACTACTCCGCGAACAAGGCCGTGGACGCGGCCCGTTCGGCGCTCCAGTCCTCCTACAGCGCCCAGGCGTCGGCCGCCAGTGCCCGCCAGTCCGCCCTGGAGGCCGGCCGGGACAAGGCCACGGCGGCCGCGGCGGCCAGCGAGGCCCGCAGCATCGCCGTCCAGAAGCGCCGGGCCGAGATCGCCCAGAAGGCCAAGGAGGCCGCCGAGAAGGCGAAGCGGGAGCGCGAGGAGGGCAGGGACCCGGCCGACAACGGCACCAACGACGAGGTCCACCCCAACGGCACCGGCACCGGTTCCGGTTCCGAGGAGGACTGGTGGTCGGACGCCGGCTGGTGGGCCGACGCCGCCAACAAGGTCAGCATCGCCTCCGGTTTCATCGCCGCCGGTCTGGGACTCGCCAGCCTGGCCTTCCCGCCGCTGGCGGCCGGAGCGGCGTTCTTCGGCTACGTGTCCCTGGGCGCCGGCGCGCTCGGAGCCATCTTCACCGGCATCGAACACGGCTTCACCAGCGGCCAGTTCGTCGAGTCGCTGGGCGGCACCGCGCTGAACCTGGCCACCTTCGGCCGGGGCAAGCTCGTGACCACCGGCATCAAGAAGGTGGCCCCCGTGGTCAACAAGGTCGCCGAAGAGGGCAAGGAGCTGGTCTCCTCCATCACCAGCGGACTGTCGTCGATCTTCTGACCGGCGCCGGGCCGGACGCACCGGCCCGCACCGGACAGCACGTCATACCCGAAAGGACAGTCCCACGATGAGACCACCGTCTCGAATACCGCGCTCCCGGCGCGTGATCCTCTCCCTGCTGGCCGTCATGGCCCTGGGCGCCACCACTACGGCCATGGCCCCGGCGCAGGAGACGCCCGGGGCACCGCCGCAGACCTCTCGCCAGGCCGGCCGGACCACCCCGGCCGATCCGGCCGACGTGTCCGCGCCCACCAGGACCCGGCCCGTCGAGGTGACCCCCGGGGAGCGCTGCGAGCCCACCGCCGCCGGCTCCCGCGAGCGCAGGGCGGGCGCCGTGCGGGCCTGCGTCACCACGAGCGCCACGCCGAAGAAGGCGGCCGGGCGGCAGAGCCTCGCCGCGCAGACTCCGGCGTCGGCCGCCGCCGACTCGGCCAGTTGCACGATCACGTCCCCCGGGACGTGGAAGTTCAACCGCTTCGGCTACTGCGTGAACGGCCTGACCGTGCTGTACGTGCTCAAGGACGGCAACGGCAAGCAGATCGGCACCGGCACGCTGAGCGTGACGACCAGTGCCCTCCTGCCCGCCGAGGGCACGTCGTGGGAAGAGCACGTCACCGTGACCATGACCGGCGCGACCGGGGCCGTCACGTCGCTGACCGCGAAGTTCAGGTCCGCGTGCTCGGCCGGCTGCAAGGCCACCAAGACCGCCCCCTGGTACGGGGGCACCCTGGTCAAGGGCGATTCCCGCAACGGCCGTGTGGCCTACTCCTCCACCCCCGCCGCCGGTACCAAGGTCGAGTTCACGACGTCGTACGACCTGTACGTGACCTCTCCCGGCGCCCAGATCACGGACCCGAGCGCCTCCTGGAGCAACCCGGAGCAGATCCGCTGCGACGACGACGTCCGGGACACCGCTTCCGCCGGCATGCCCGGCCCCGGCTGCGTGGTGCCCAGCATCATGCCGGTCGTCAACATCGACGCCACGTCGGGTGCCGCGGCGGTCGGATACCTGTGGGCCCAGCAGAACCTCGCGGGCGGCTGGGGGCGCGACAAGCCGCTGACCCGGGCGAAGAACGGCATCGCCGACCGCACCGGTCGCACCTGCGGGGGGTCGAAGCCCTTCCAGGCCATGCCGGACGTCGTCGCGACCGACAGCTGTGGCATGTTCCCCTTCGCGGCCACCCATGAAGGAGGAACCGACGGCGCCCTGTGTGCCGAGATCGTCCTCAAGGACACCGGCGGAGGCTGGGCCGTCCAGCAACTGGGGGACGCCGGCCTCGGCAAGTCCTGCGTGCGCGCCCACGTCCCCTCCGCGGACAACCAGTCAGCCGAGAACCAGCTCTCCGACGGCTTCGCGAACCAGCGGGTCGTGGAGGCCGAGAAGTTCATGGTGGAGATCACCGGCTCGACCGCCCAGCCGCAGGGAGCCTGCCTGCGGACGCTGCCGAACGGATCGCTCCGGGCCGGCGACGGTTGGATCAAGAACACCACCGACGCCGTCCCCCAGGTGAACAAGACCACCACCCCGAACGGAGCCGGTACCCGCGCGGCCGTGGCGCAGGCCTGCCTGGGGAAGAACCTGGACACCGGCTCCGACGCGTCCGGTGACATCACCGGATGGCAGGACGCGCAGCTGTTCCGCGACACCCACTCGCCGAACACCGGGCTCGCCCGGTGTCACCTGATCCCCAACATCCTCGGTGGCAAGGGCCAGGTGATGGACGGCGGACAGCACAACCTCGTCCCCTGCTGGCAGTCCGGCATGAACACCGGCACGCCCAGCATGCGGACCTTCGAACTGGCGGCGCAGAAGCTGGTGAAGGAGGACCCCAACTTCCAGGCGAACGACGCGCTCTTCTACCAGGTGACGCCCGAGTACAAGGACGCCACGAGCACGATCCCCGTGGGGGTCAGGATGACCGCTACAGTGCAGCGGGCGGACGGAACGTCCCAGCCGCTGTTTCCCGAGGTCTACATCACCAACACCAAGGGCAACACCGGGACGCTGAACCTCGGGAACTGAACCCGGCTGATCACGCCATCGGGAGCCAGTATGAGTCGTACCACCCCGCCGCGGCCGTTCGACGTCACCGCGCTCTTCCCTCAACTGGCCCCGCTGGCACGCGCGGCGACCCGGCTGCACCCTCGGGCCGGGTCCCCGTCGCGGCATGACAGTTCGGTGGGGGGGGGGCGGGGGTGGGCCGGGGCCGTCCCGTGGCCGGGCTGCGTCGGCCCGGTCCTCGGGGGGCAGGTGGGCGC
>NZ_JBHXNW010000048.1:56528-65911 GCF_042717365.1 Streptomyces sp. NPDC058534 | reverse complement strand
CCACCCCTTATCAATAAGTGTGGGGTGGTCTGTGTTTTTTAAAACACCCCCCCCCCGGGCGGCCACTCAGTGGGGGGGGGGGGGGCCGGGGGCGCCCCCCCCCCACGAACCGTGGCCGTACTGCGACGGCCCGCACGAGTGGGACCAGGTGAACGAGCCCACGTCACCGGAGGACGTGCGGGTGCAGCGGCGCATCCACGCGGCCGCGGCGAGCCGGCCGCGCGGCGGTCCGCACGCGTCCGGGTACACACCCGAGGAACGGGCGATCGTCGAGCGGATCAACGCCGGCCGCCCGTGGCCCGAGGGCCCGATCGCCATGCTGCCCGTAGCGCAGTTGTACGCGCGCGACGTCCCCCTGCTGCGCCCGCCCGGGCAGGCCGACGCCGATCTGCTCCAGGTGCTGTGGTGTCCCTTCGACCACCCGGCCCACCCCAGGACCGCGCTGTTCTGGCGGTCCGCCGCCGAGGTCACCGACGTCCTCGACTCACCTCCGGAGCCGCCCGCGGTCCAGTTCTCCGACTACGTTCCCCAGCCGTGCCTGCTCTCGCCGGAGGAGGTCACCGAGTACCCCAACTTCATGGAGCTGGACAAGGAGTTGCGGGAGCAGGTGGCGGACTGGAGCAGGTGGCAGGCGGCCGGGGACGCGGTGGACAGTGCCTACGCGGTGGCGCCGCAGGAGTTCTACATGAACCAGCTGTCCATCTCTCCCGGCTGGAAGGCCGGTGGCTGGTCCCGCTGGGGTCTCACCGATCCCATGCCCAGGACCTGCGCCGCCTGCGGCACCGCGATGGACCCGCTGCTCACCATCGCCTCGACCGAATGGAACCACGGCACCGGGAGCTGGGCGCCCGAGGGAGACCAGGCCCGCGACCCGCTTCCCCCCGGCGTTCCCCCGGCGAACTACACCCGGGTCGTCGTCGCCGGCGGCTACGCGCTGCAACTCCACGTCTGCCCGGTGTCCGCGGACCACCCGCACCTGGAACTGGTCCAGTAACCCCGCTCAGTCGCGCGCCCCGTACCGCTCCCGCAGCTCCACCTTGCGCACCTTCCCCGACACGGTCATGGGGAAGGAGTCGAGGAGCTGGAGACGGCTGGGCACCTTGTAGTGGGCCAACTGCCCGTCGCAGTACGCCCGCAGTTCCTCCAGGGTGAGCGGGTCGGCGGCGTCGCGCGGGACGACACAGGCGAGGACCTCCTCGCCGTAGCGCTCGTGCGGTACGCCGACCACCTGGACGTCCGCGATCTTCGGGTGGGCGTAGAGGAACTCCTCGACCTCGCGCGGGTAGATGTTCTCGCCGCCCCGGATGATCATGTCCTTGATGCGGCCGACGATCTCGACGTACCCGTCCTCGCGCATCACCGCGAGGTCCCCGGTGTGCATCCAGCGGCCCGCGTCGATCGCCTCCGCGGTCTTCTCGGGCTCGCCCCAGTAGCCGAGCATCACGCTGTAGCCGCGGGTGCGCAGCTCACCGGCGTCGCCGCGCGGCACGGTCACCCCGGTCACCGGGTCGACGACCTTCACCTCGATGTGCGGCAGGACCCGGCCGACGGTGCCGGTGCGGTGTTCGAGGTCGTCGTCCATGCGGGTCTGGAGGGAGACCGGGGAGGTCTCGGTCATGCCGTAGCAGATGGAGACCTCCTCCATGTGCATCTCGGCGACCACCCGCTTCATCACCTCCACCGGGCAGGGCGAGCCCGCCATGATGCCGGTGCGCAGGGAGGTGAGGTCGTACGAGGCGAAGCCGGGAAGGTTCAGCTCCGCGATGAACATGGTGGGGACGCCGTACAGGGACGTGCACCGCTCCCCCTGGACCGCCGCCAGCGTGGCGGCCGGCTCGAAGGACGGGCCGGGGATGACGATGCACGCGCCGTGCGAGGTGGCGCCCAGGTTGCCCATGACCATGCCGAAGCAGTGGTAGAAGGGCACCGGCAGACACACCCGGTCCTGCTCCGTGTAGCCGACCGTGCGGCCCACCCAGTAGCCGTTGTTGAGGATGCTGTGGTGGGAGAGGGTGGCGCCCTTGGGGAAGCCGGTGGTGCCGGAGGTGTACTGGATGTTGACCGGGTCGTCGCAGCTCAGCCCGGCGGCGATCGCGTCGGCCCGCTCCCGCGGCACCCGCGCGGCGGCCTCGGTCAGCGCGTCCCACGACGGGTCGCCGATGTAGACGGTCTCGCGCAGCCCGGGGCACCGCCCGCGGACCTGCTCCACGATCGCCCGGTAGTCGCTGCCCTTGTGGGAGAGGGAGGCGACGAGGAGGGCGATGCCGGACTGCTTGAGCACGTACTCCAGCTCGTGCGCCCGGGAGGCCGGGTTGACGTTCACCATGACGGCGCCGATGCGGGCGGTGGCGTACTGGACGAGGACCCACTCGGGGCAGTTGACCGCCCAGATGCCGACCCGGTCGCCCTTGGTGACGCCCTTCGCCAGCAGGCCGCGCGCCACCTCGTCGACGGCGGCGCCGAACTCGGCGTAGGTCCACCGGCGTCCGGACGGTACGTCGACCAGGGCCTCGCGGTCCGGGTGGGCGGCGATCGCCCGGTCGAGGTTGGCGCCGATGGTGTCGCCGAGCAGCGGGGTGGTGCTGGTGCCGTGGGCGTACGACAGGGGTGCGGTCACCGGAAGTCCTCCTCGCGGTACTCGTTCGCGGAACCGGCCGCCGTGGCCTCGCGCAGCTCGATGCGGCGGATCTTGCCGGAGACGGTCTTGGGCAGCTCGCCGAACTCCAGGCGGCGCAGGCGCTTGTAGGGGGCGAGGACTTCGCGGGAGTGCTCGAACAGCACCTTCGCGGTGTCCGGTCCCGGCTCCCAGCCCGCCGCCAGCACGACGTACGCCTTCGGTACGGCGAGACGCAGGGGGTCCGGGGCCGGCACGACCGCCGCCTCAGCGACCGCCTCGTGCTCCAGCAGGGCGCTCTCCAGCTCGAACGGGGAGATCTTGTAGTCGGACGCCTTGAAGACGTCGTCGCTGCGTCCGACGTACGTCAGGTAGCCGTCGGCGTCCCGGGAGCCGATGTCGCCGGTGCGGTAGTAGCCGCCGGCCATCGCCTCCGCCGTACGGTCGGGGTCGCCGTGGTAGCCGGTCATCAGGCCGACGGGGTGCGCGGACAGGTCCAGGGCGATCTCGCCCTCGTCGGCGCCGGGGGCGCCGGTCACCGGGTCGAGGAGTGCGACGCGGTAGCCGGGGCTGGGGCGGCCCATCGAGCCGGTCTTCAGTACCTGTCCCGGGCTGTTGGAGACCTGGACGGCGGTCTCGGTCTGGCCGAAACCGTCCCGGACGGTCACGCCCCAGGCGTGGCGGACCTGTTCGATCACCTCGGGGTTGAGCGGCTCGCCGGCGGCGACGACCTCGCGCGGCCGGGTGACGAGCCGGCTGAGGTCGGCCTGGACGAGCATGCGCCACACGGTCGGCGGGGCGCAGAAGGTGGTCACCCCGGCCCGGTCCATCTCGGCCATCAGGCGGGCCGCGTCGAACCGGGTGTAGTTGTACAGGAAGACGGTCGCCTCGGCGTTCCACGGTGCGAACAGGTTCGACCAGGCGTGCTTGGCCCAGCCGGGCGAGGAGATGTTCAGGTGGACGTCGCCGGGCCGCAGCCCGATCCAGTACATGGTCGCCAGGTGCCCGACCGGGTACGACACGTGGGTGTGCTCGACCAGCTTGGGGCGCGCGGTCGTGCCCGAGGTGAAGTACAGCATCAGCGGGTCGTCGGCGGCGGTGGGGCCGTCCGGGGTGAAGGCGTCGTCGGCGGTGTACACGTCCTCGTAGGGCAGCCAGCCGGGGGCCGTGCCGCCGACCGCGACGCGCGTGTAGTCGCCGGGCACGTCGTCGAACTTGCCGGCGTCGTCCGCGCGGACGATCACGTGCCGCACCCTGCCGCGGTCGACGCGGTCGCGCAGGTCGGCGGGGCCGAGCAGCGGGGTGGCCGGGATGACGACGGCGCGGAGCTTCATCGCGGCGAGCGCGGTCTCCCAGAGTTCGGCCTGGTTGCCGAGCATGACGAGGATGCGGTCCTCGGCGCGCACGCCCCACTCCCGCAGCCGGTTCGCCACCCGGTCGGAGCGGGCGGACATCTCGGCGAAGGAGACCCGGACCTCCGAGCCGTCCTCCTCGGCGATGTGCAGCGCGGTGCGCTCGTTGCCGTCGGCGATGACGTCGAACCAGTCCAGCGCCCAGTTGAAGTCGCGGGGGCGGGGCCAGGTGAAGCCCTCGTAGGCGGCGGTGTAGTCCGTACGGTGCTCCAGCAGGAAGTCCCGCGCGCTGCGGAACAGCTCCGTGGCCGTCGTCATCTGTCCTCCTTCGTGCCGGACCTTGCCGGGCGGCTCTCTGCCATCGTGTAATCCGTGATGCAGGTCTCACTACCCCCGAACGGGGGTGTGCGCCCCGGGACGGGCGTGAGGGAGGGCGGAACGGGTGGCGGTGGACTCGGCCGACGGAGGAGAGATCCGCGGTGCGCTGGTGCGGCTGCGGCGGGCGACCGGGCTGCCGGTCGCCTTCGGCGGGCTGGTGGAGGCGGGCCGGCGGCAGGTGCGCATCAGCGAGCTGAGCGGCACGGCGACGGCCGCGCTCAGCGCTCTCGCGGTGACCTCGGGCAACGGGCTGGGCGGCCGGGCGGTGGCGCTGTCGCGGCCCTGCGCGGTGACGGACTACTCCGTCTCCGCGCAGATCAGCCACGAGTACGACCTGCCCGTCGCCGCCGAGGGGCTGCGCTCGGTGCTGGCGGTCCCGGTCGTCGTACGGCGCAGGGTGCGCGGTGTGCTGTACGGCGCCCTGCGCACCGCCCAGCCGCTGGGCGACCGCACGCTGGGCGCGGCCGTGGCGGCGGCCCGGGACGTGGAGCAGGCGCTGGTGCTGCGGCAGGAGACGGACGAGCTGCTGGCGGCGGCCCGGCCCCGCCCGGGACACGACCCGGCGGACGCGGCCGGCTGGGAGCAGGTGCGGGAGGCGCACGCGGCGCTGCGGGCGCTGGCACCCCGGATCGCGGACCCCGCGCTGCGCGAGGAGCTGCTGCGCGCCTGCGGCCTGCTGGCGGGCGGGGGCGAGCCCGGCCCGGGGCCCCGGCCCGCCCCGCGCGAGGTGGACGTGCTGGCCTGCGTGGCCGCGGGCGCGACGAACGTCGAGGCCGCGGAGCGGCTCGGGCTGGGCGCGGAGACCGTGAAGAGCTACCTGCGCTCGGCGATGCGCAAGCTGGGTGCCCGCACCCGCACGGAGGCGGTCGCCCGGGCCCGCCGGACGGGATGGCTGCCGTAGGGTGCGGGTCGGCCCGGGGATTTCCCACGGCTCTTTGATTTCCGTGCCCGCCGGTTTGTTATTTGCCTCACCTCCTCGCCCCTCCTTAATCCAATGAGCCGTTGCCTAATATTGGCCCGGACACGACACTCGGAGGGAGCGGTCACCGTGCCACGGGACTTCGCGGAGTCTGCCGGACGCCGCTCCGACCTGGTCATCGGGCGGGAGGAGTCGTTCGGCGCGGCACGTGAGCAGCTGGCCCGGGGTGGCAGTGTGCTGCTGCACGGGCCCGCCGGAATTGGAAAGTCGACCGTCCTGCGCACCCTGGCCGCGGAATATGCCCGCACCTCGCACACCGTGTTGCGCTGCTCGGCCACCGAGTCCGAATCCCATCTCCCCTTCCTGGCCCTGGCCGACCTCCTGGGCCTGGTCCTGGACGACGTGTCGCAGACGCTGCCCGCCGCGCAGCGCACCGCGCTGGAGTCGGCGCTCACCGGCCGCGGCGAGTCCACGCTCCAGCGCGACGGCCTGGCGCTGCGGCTGGCGGTGCTGTCCGCCCTGCGCGCCCTCGCCGCCGCGGGGCCCGTCCTCGTCGTCGCCGACGACCTCCAGTGGCTGGATCCGGCCAGCGCGGAACTCCTCGGCTTCGCCGCCCGGCGCCTGGGCGAGACGCCGGTGCGGCTGCTGTGCGCGGTGCGGACCGAGGGTCCCGAGACGGAGGACGCCGCGTACGACCGCCATCTGCGCGCCTCCCCGCCGGACACCCGGGCGGTCCGCCTCGGCCCGCTGACCCGCGCCCAGGTCGCGACGCTGCTCGGCGAACGCGGCTACGCGGGCCTGCACCGGGCCACCGTCCGCGACATCCACCGCACCAGCGGCGGCAATCCGCTCTTCGCCCTGGAACTGGGCCGGGCCCTGGCCGAGAGCCCCGCGGCGCCCCGGCCCGGCGAGCCGCTGCCGGTGCCGACCTCGCTGCGCGCCCTGGTCCTCTCCCGCCTGGAGATGCTGTCGGACGAGGCCCGCCGCACCCTGCTGGTGGCCAGCACCGGCGCCCGCCCGACGCCGGCCCTGCTGCGCGCGGCCGGCCGGGACAACGCCGACGCCGAGACGGCCCAGGCGGCGGCGCTGGGACTGCTGGCGACCGACCCGGAGGGTCCGACCGTACGGTTCGCGCATCCGCTGATCTCGGCCGCGCTGTACGCCGAGGCCCCGGCGCCCGAGCGGCGGGCCGCGCACGCCGCGCTGTCCACGGCCGCCTCCGACCCGATCGAACGCGCCCGGCACCTCGCCCTCGCGACCACCGGCACCGACCCCGAGGTCGCGGCGCGGCTGGCGGAGGCCGCTTCGCTGGCCCGGGACCGCGGGGCGCCGTCGGTGGCCGCCTCGCTCGGGCTGCTCGCCGCCCGGCACACCCCGGCGGACAGCGCGCCGGGACCGGACGAACGCCGGCTGGCGGCCGCCGAGGACGCGATCACCGCGGGTGAGCAGGATCTCGCCCGGGACATCGCCCGCGAGGTGCTGACCCGGACCACCGCGCCCGGTGAGCGGGTCCGCGCCTGGATGGTGGTGATCGAGGCCGCCGGGCAGGCCATCGGCGAGGTCGACGCCGTCTTCCCGCAGGCCCTGGCCGACGCGGGCGACGACCCTCGGCTGCTCGCCCAGGTGCACTACCAGCTGGCCTGGCGCTCCCTGGTGGTGCAGGGCGACTTCGCGCAGGGCCGGGAGGAGGCCGCGCACGCGGCCCGGCTGGCGGCGCGGGCCGCCGACCGGCGCACCGAACTGCTCGCGCTGGCGTTCCAGGCCCAGTGCGAGACGCTGATGGGGCATCCGGACGCCCCGGCGACCATCGGGCGGGCGCTGGCGGAGCCGCAGGACCCTCGGGTGGCGTGCCACCACAACGGGGCCGGGTCGTCCCGGTTCCGGTGGCTGGTGATGAGCGACCGGCTGGCCGAGGCGCGGACCACCGTCACCACGCTGCTGCGCGAGGTGCGCCGGCGCGGCATGGCCGAGAGCGAGGTCCACTACCTGCGCTTCCTGGCCGAGACCGAGCTGCACTCCGGGCACTGCGGCCGGGCCCTGGAGCTGTCCCGGGAGAGCCTGACGCTGGCCCGCGACGCCGGCATCGGCGAGGGCGCGGGCGCGATGCAGGCCGCGCTCGCCGAGGCCGCGGGCGGCGACCCGGACCGCGCCCTGGAACTGGCGCGGGAGGCGGTGCGACGGACGGAGGAGGACGGCGACGCCGTGTACCTGTCACGGGCGCTGGCCGCGCTCGGCCACGCGAACCTGGTGGCGGGCGACGCGGCCGCGGCCGTGCGGGCGCTGCGCCGGGTGCGGGAGCTGGAGGCCGGCGCGGGCATCACCGACCCGGCGCGCGGCCGGTGGCAGGGCGATCTGGCGGAGGCGCTGGTGCGGACCGGCGAGCCGGCCGAGGCGATGGACGTCATCGAGGTCAGCCGCGCGCACGCGCTGCGGCTCGGGCGTGGCAGCGTGCTGGCCGTGCTGGACCGGGCCGAGGCCCTGGTGCGCGCGGGCCGGGGCGAACACCGGGCGGCCGTCGCACGGTTGACGTCGGCGCGGGAGCGGCTGGCCGGGCTGGGGTACGGCCTGGAGGAGGCGCGGGCGGCCTTCGCGCTGGCCGAACTGCACGCCGAACGGCCGGGCCGGGCGCCGGGGGCGGCGTCGTACGACGAGGCGACGCGGCTGTTCCGGCGCTGCCGGGCGCTGCCCTGGCTGCGCCAGGTGGAGGTGGCCGTCGCGGCACGGACGGCCGGGCCGTCCCCGGCACCGGCCGCCACGCCGGACGGTCTCGCACAGCTGGCCCCGATGGAGCGTCAGGTGGCCGCGCTGGTCATGGAGGGCGCGACCAACCGGGAGATCGCCGCCCGGCTGTTCGTCAGCGTCAAGACCGTCGAGGCGACCCTGACCCGGGTCTACCGCAAGCTCGGCATCCGCTCCCGCGTCGACCTCGTCCGGCTGGCGGCGGGCGGGCGAACGGACTGAGAACGGCGGGGGTTTACCGGCCACGCACCGAGGGTTTTCCCTGCCCGCATCCGCTAGGGGGTTCCCTCATTGGGGTGCCTCGACCGCCGGTTCTAGCGTGAACACGTGCCGCTCGCCCGGGCATACGGGGGTCTGTCCCGAGACCCCCGTTCACCCCCCACGCCCGTGCGACCCCCCACCGGCAACCCCTTGAGGAGACTCATGTCCGGGCTCACCCGCGCCAGATCGGCAGCCGCAGTCCTGGCCACCGCCGGCGCCGCGGCCGCGCTGCTCGCCGCCCCCTCCGCCTCCGCCGCGCCGCAGCCGATCGTCGGCGGCACCACCACCACGACGGGCGCGTATCCGTTCGTCATGCAGGTCACCGACGCCTCGCAGAACCAGTTCTGCGGCGGCACCCTCGTCTCACCCACCAAGGTCGTCACCGCCGCGCACTGCATGGCCGGTGAGAGTGCCCGCAGGGTCCGCGTGGTCGGCGGACGCACCTACCTCAACGGCTCGGACGGCACCGTCGCCCGGGTCAGCCGGATCTGGGTGCACCCGGACTACTCCGACGCCACCAACGGCGACGACGTGGCGGTGCTGACCCTGGCGTCGTCGATGCCGTACACCCCGGCGAAGTACGTCGCCTCCTCGGACACCTCGGTCTACGCGGCCGGCAACGAGGCCCGGGTGCTCGGCTGGGGCACCACCCGGGAGAACGGCAGTTCCTCCAACCAGCTGCGGACCGCGACCGTGCCGGTCGTGTCGGACTCGGACTGCGGCGGCTCGTACGGCTCCGACTTCGTCGCGAGCGACATGGTGTGCGCCGGGCTCCCGTCCGGCGGCGTGGACACCTGCCAGGGCGACAGCGGCGGACCCCTGCTCGTCGGGGGCGTCCTGGCAGGGATCACCTCCTGGGGCGAGGGCTGCGCGAGGGCCGGTTATCCGGGGGTCTACTCCCGGCTGACCACGTTCTCGGACCTGGTGACCGCGCAGGTCACCTCGTAGCCCCGCCCCGGCAGGTCTCCTGATCTCCTGAGTAGCCCTCAGGTGCAAGCCAGGGGGGGGGGGGGGGGGGGGGGGGGGGGCGCCCGGCGGCCCCCCCCCCCCCCCCGGGGGGGCGCGCCCCGGGGCCCGGCCGAGGCTCCCCCTTCTCGGCCCTCGACGAGGAAGTGGCGCC
>NZ_JBHXNW010000048.1:50509-56518 GCF_042717365.1 Streptomyces sp. NPDC058534 | reverse complement strand
CTGGACACCTCGAAGCCCCGCCCCGGCAGGACTCCTCATCACCTGAGTACCCCTCCGGTGCAAGCCTGGGGGCGTGGCGACCCACCCCGCGCGCCCCCCACCGCCCCCTCTCCAATGCGTCAGCCGCGTACCGTCCCGAAGCGGATGTCGTACGCGGCTTCCGGGTGCATGACGGCCAGCATCCGCTCCCCCTCGGCGACGACCTCGGCCCGGCGCTCCTTGGGCAGGCGGTCGAACGGCTCGACGACGAGGGCGTCGTCCTCGGTCTTCCACAGTCCGGCCACGAAGCCGTCGACGAGGAGGACGCGGTGGGCCTGGTTCCCCGTCCAGGTATGGCCCTTGTGGGCGGGCGGGACGACGCGGGTGCGGTCGGCGTGGGAGAGCAGCAGGTTGTCGAA
The DNA here is from genome assembly GCF_042717365.1 of Streptomyces sp. NPDC058534. Lineage (NCBI taxonomy): Bacteria > Bacillati > Actinomycetota > Actinomycetes > Kitasatosporales > Streptomycetaceae > Streptomyces > Streptomyces sp. NPDC058534. Next base: position 56,120 of record NZ_JBHXNW010000048.1, on the reverse strand, counting down.
CTCGGGCAGGAAGCGGGGCGGGGCCGGGGTGTCCGGGTCGGGGCGCGGCGCGTCCGGGAGATCGAAGAGTTCGGTGCCGTCCGGGGCGCGGAAGGTGACGAGCCGGGGGCGGAGCCGTTCGAAGGCGTCCCGCAGCCGGGTCAGGCCCGCCCACGTCTGCATGTCCTTCACGGAGGCGGGCCCGAAGGCGCCGAGGTAGCGCAGCACCGTGTCGTCCGGTGCGGGCGCGGGCCGTGCGGGGCGGGCCAGCCAGTGCTCGGCGGTGGTGAGCGTGACCTGGCCGCTCCTGCCCCACAGTCCGCGCGGCGTGACCTGCACGAGGGGGAGGCGGCAGCGGGCGGCGACGGAGAGGGACCGCGGGTCGGCGTCGGGCCACTCGGCGAGCAGGGCCTCGCGCAACTGGGCCATGGTGCGCGGCTCGGCCTCGACCAGGTCGCGGGCGAGGTCGGTGAGCCGGTCCAGGTCGACGCCCGTCAGGCCCTTGCGGAAGGCGTGCAGTTCCCGGTCCCGGGCGGCCTGCACCAGGGGGCGCAGGGTGAGGCAGTCGTCGGCGGTGTGGGTGTGGATGGTCGAGCGCATGGTGACGAGGCGGGCGACCCGGCGGCCGGCCATCGCCTCCGACAGGTCCTCGGGCGTGAAGCCGTCGAGGCGGGCGGCGAGCGCGTAGTACGGGGGCTTGACGTTCTGGGCCTGCAGCCCGACGAGGTGCGCGACGGCGGCCTCGGCGGACAGGGCCGCGCGGCGCAGCAGCAACTGCCGGGCGAGGGTGGCGCGGTTGAGGGCGCGGATGCCGAGGACGGGGGCGCTCGTGCCTGCCTTGGTCGTCATGGGTGCACGGTAGCGGCGCTTGCGGACGGGGTCTGTCCGCGATCCGTCCGGCTCAGCTCCACGACGAAGCGGGCGCCGGCCAGCAGGGACAGGTGCGAGACCCACAGCCACACCAGGAAGACCACGACCCCGGCCAGGGAGCCGTACAGGCGGCCGTAGGTGCCGATGCCGGAGGCGTAGAGGGAGAAGGCCGCCGAGGAGACCAGCCACAGCAGGGCGGCCAGGGCACCACCGGGCACCGCCTGCCGGCTGCGGCGGGCCGGGGCGGGGCCGGTCCGGAACAGGACGAGGACCAGCAGCGCGACCAGGCACAGCAGCAGCGGCCAGCGGAGCAGGGACCAGGCGGCGGTCGCCGTCGTGCCGATGCCGGCCAGCCGGCCCAGCGCCCGGGCCAGCGGTCCGGTCAGCAGCAGGACCAGGGCGCTGGCGACGAGCAGTCCGAGCAGGCTCAGCGCGGTGAGGACGATGCGGTGCAGCCGGTGCCACAGGGGGCGGCGGTCGGGAAGGCCGTGCATCTCGTGCAGGGCGCGCCGGAAGACCGCCAGGTAGCTGGAGGCGGACCAGAGCGCGCCGAGGCCGCCCGCCACGGCCACGGTCAGCGCGGCGGAGCGCTCCCCCGCCATCTCGTGCAGGGTGCGGTGCAGTTCGGCGCCGGACTGGGCGGGCGCCCAGGACGTCACGTCGTCGATCAGACGGTCCGTCAGGTCGGGTGCGACCAGGCCGATGACGGACGCGGTGACGACGAGGGCGGGCACCAGGGCGAGGACGGCGTAGTAGGTGAGGGCCGCCGCCCAGTCGGAGACGTTGTCGTCCCACATCGCGCGCGGCACGCGGCGCAGCGCGCCGGTCCACGGCACGGAGCGGTCCCGGAGCCGGGTCAGCCTGGTCTCCAGGTAGGCCACCATCGTGGTCATCGGGTACGCCGCTCGCGCCGGGCCCGTACGCCCATGCGGACGTGGGTGCGCAACGGGTGCGGCGCCAGGGAGGCGCGGGCCTCGTCGAGCGGGCCGTGGGTGAGCTGTTCGAGGACGCGGCCGGGGGCGGCGCCGGGTTCGAGCAGCAGCCGTACGCGGGCCCGTGAGCGTTTCGGGCCGGCGGGCAGCCGTACGTGGGCGCGGGCGACGCCCGGGGTGTCCTCGGCGCGGTGGGCGACGGCGTCGGCCAGCGCGCGGGAGCGCAGGGTGAGGGGCGGGCCGGCCAGCGGCAGCCGCCGGTCGCCGCCCCGGCGCGGCTGGGCGAGGAGCCAGGTGAGGCCCAGCAGCAGCGCGGCGGCCGTGCCGGCGACGACCACGGGGGTCCACCAGTCCTGTCCGCGCAGGTCGGCGAGGCCGGCCCGGTCCAGCAGCACGGTGCCGTCCTCGGGCCGGGGCCACCACCCGGGCAGCCGGTCGGCCACCCCGGCGCCACTGAGACCGAGCCACCCACCGCCGGCCAGCAGGGCCGCCCCGGTCAGCGCGAGCAGCGTCCGGTTGACGGCGTTGCGCAACGGGTTCACGAATCGCTCTCCTTCGGGGACGGCGGCGGCTCGGTGGCGGGTCCTGGTTCGGCGGGCGGCGCGGACGGTGTCGCCTCCGGCGGGCGCCAGTGGGGCTCCGGGCGCGAGGTGACGCGGGGTTTGAGGGGGCGGGTCAGGCCCAGGGTGTCGAGGGTCGTGGCCGTAGTGGTGCGGACTGCGGTGTGGGTCGTGGTGCGGTCGCCGAAGCCGAGGCGGGCCCGGACGCGGACGCGCCGTCTGCCGCAGCGGACGCGGACGTCCGTCACCCCGGGTACGGCGGTGACGGCGTCCCGGAGGAGTTCGGCCACCGCCGACCGTTCCAGTACCGCCCGCTGCGGGCGGCTCCCGTGCACCGGGGCCATCGGGAGCACCCCGCGCAGGCCCGGCGTGAGCGCCAGCCACAGCAGCCAGACGCCCAGGACGGCGGCGACGGCGCCGCCCGCGACGACCGGGGTGTCCCCGGGGCCGTGGGTCGCCAGCCAGTCCACCGTCCTGGTGCGCCATCCTGCCGGGCTCCGGTCGGCGAGGTGCACGGCCAGGACGTCGTACAGCGGGAGCGCGCACGCGGCCGTCCCGACGAGGGCCACCAGCGCGGCCGGGACCCGGCGTGCCGACCAGGGCCGCCGGGCCCGGCGGGGGGAGCCGCCGCCGTCAGCCGGGGGTGCCGGCGGGGCCGCCCGGTCGGCGGCCAGCGACTGGACGCGGACGGTCGCCGCACGCACCGTCAGGCCGCTCAGCTCGGCGACCCGGTCGGCCATCCGGCCCCGGACCCGCTCCCCTGTCTCACCGAGCGCCGCCGGATACGGCAGCCGTACGTCCACGCGGACATCGGCGTGGCGCCCGTGGACCGCCGCCGTGCCGTGCGTCACCCGGGCGCGCCGCCCGCCGAGGTCGGCCTCGGTGGCGGCCCGTTCGGCGATGCGGCGCACGGCACGGTCGGCGACGACGGTCCTGCCGCGCTCGGCCGGCGCCGCCGTCACCTCATCCTCCGGTCGCGGGGTGCCAGGAACTCACGCCAGTCCGTGCCGTTGTCCATCAGGCGGCCCACCACACCGCCGACCGCGCCCAGCGCGGCCACCAGCAGGAACGCCCCGAACCCGCCGAAATATCCGGCGAAGGCCAGCGCCATGCCCACCAGCATGCCGATCACCGCTCTGCTCATCACGCACCTCCGCCTCGCACCTGCTCATGCTCCGGAATCCGCTCCTCACTCCACGCGTGCCTCCACCGGCCGCTCCGGGTCCTCGTCGTCGGGCAGGTGGACGTCGTTGATCGTGATGTTGACCTCGACGACCTCCAGGCCGGAGATGCGCTCGACGGCGTCGATGACGTTCTCCCGCACGTCGCGGGCGAGGTCCGCGATCGGGACGCCGTACTCCACTACCAGGTCCAGATCGATCGCGGTCTGCCGCTCGCCGACCTCGACCTTCACGCCGCGGCCCACGTTCGGCCGGCCGCCGGGCACCCGGTCGCGGACCGCGCCGATGGTGCGGGAGAGGCCGCCGCCCATGTCGTACACGCCGGGGATCTCGCGCGCCGCCATGCCCGCGATCTTGACGACCACCACGTCCGCGATGGACGTACGGCCCCGCGTGCCGGCCGGTTCGGTGGCGCCGGTGGAGCCGCCGCTCACGGTGGTCGCGCCGCTCTGCGCGCCGATGCCGGTGCCGCCGCTCTTCTTCTCAAGGGTCGCCGTCTGCGGTGTCGTCGTCATGGTGTCCTCCGTCAACGGTGGTCGTTTGGTGTTGCTGGACGTTGGACACGGGTCGCGGTGCGGCGTTACGCCGTTCCGGAGGATTTCTTTTTCCCGTGCCTCGAAGGCGTCCTCGCGTAACGGCGGGGGCGGTCGGCGTGTCCAACGGGGGAACCCGCCCATGGGAACCGCGGGGAACGACGGAAGGGAGCGCACGTGCCGGGCGACGACGGACTGCTCGCGGTACGGGCCGCCGAGGGCGACGAGGACGCCTTCGAGGTGCTCGTGCGCCGACACGCGCCGGGGCTGCTGCGGCTGGCGGCGAGCATGCTGGGCAGCCCCTCCGAGGCGGAGGACGCGGTGCAGGACGCGTTCGTCAGCGCGTGGCGCAGGCTCCCGGAGTTCTGCGGGCAGTCGGCCTTCGGCACCTGGATGCACCGCATCGTGGTCAACCGGTGCCTGAACATGCTGCGTTCCAGACGCCCCGTCACGGACCTCGACAGCGTGCCCGAGCCCCAGGCGCCGGACCACGCGGTCTCCCCCGCACGGGCCGCCGAGTCGCACGCGGCCGCGGTGGCGCTGGGCAGGTCGCTGTCCGAGCTCTCCCCCGAGCAGCGGGTCTGCTGGGTGCTCAGAGAGCTGGAGGGCCAGTCGTACGAGACGATCGCGGGGACGGTCGGGATCAGCCCCGAGGCTGCCCGCGGCCGGGTGTTCCGCGCACGACGCTGCCTGACGGAGGCGATGACCGCATGGCGATGAACACCGGCGCTGAGCTGCCCGGGCCCGGCACCGGGCCCGGCGGTGCGCACGACACCGGCGACGACGAACGGCTGGGCTGCGGGCGGCTGCTGTCCGAGGTGTGGGAGTCCTGGGAGGACGGTGCGGACGACCCCCACCCCCGGTCCTGCCCGCACTGCTCGGCCGCCGTCCGGCAGCTGGACCTGCTCGGGGCCGCGGTGCGCGAGGCGGGGAGCGGGCGGGAGCCGGAGCGGGACGCCGGGGCGCTGACCGAGCGGGTCATGGACGTCGTCCGGCTGGAGCTGCGGCCCGGGCGGCCGCTGCCCCTCGGGGAGCGCGAGGAGGACCTGTGGGTGCGGGAGGCGATGGCGGCGAAGGCGCTGCGGGCCGCCGCCGAGACCGTGCCGGGCGTACGCGCGGGCTCCTGCCGGATCCGGCCCGCCGAGTCCGGCGCCGGGCCCTCGCGCGGGCCGGTCCGGGTGCGGCTGGAGGTCGTCGTACCGCTGACGGAGCGGCTGCGCGACCTCGCGGAGGAGATCCGGCGGCGGGTGCGCGGGGCGGCGGACGACGCCCTGGGGCTGCCGGTGGACCACGTGGACGTGCACATCACCGACGTGACGGATCCGGCCGGCGTGGAGCCGGAGCCGGCCGGCGCGGAAGAAGGGCCCCGACCGTGACCGCTGCCGCCACCGGCCGTGACGCACTCGCCGGCACCGTCGCGCGGGTGACCGCCGACGTGCCCGGCGTCGCCTTCCTGCGCCCGGGACTCGCGGACCTGTTCCGCGGCTCCGCCCGCACCGGACCGCCGCGCGCCGCCGGGCGGGCGCCCCCGGGCGTGCGGGGGGCCCGGGCCAGCC
>NZ_JBHXNW010000048.1:23470-50499 GCF_042717365.1 Streptomyces sp. NPDC058534 | reverse complement strand
CCGGCGCGCGCCTCCGGCCCCCCGCCCCCCCCGCCCAGGCCCGCGCCCCCCCCCCCCCCCGCCCCGCCGCGCGGGGCGGGCCCCCCGCCCGCGGGCGTGCGGGTGACCCGGGCCTCCGGGGCGGGGCCGTGGGAGGTCGACGTCCAGATCGTCGTCCGCCGCGACCACCGCGCCCTGACCGTCGCCCGCGCGGTGCGCGACGCCGTGACCGCCGCCCTGGCGGAGACGGCGCCCGGCGCGCAGGTGACGGTGACCGTGACCAACGCGCTGTGAACCGGCCCCCGCCGCCGGCCTACCGGCAGGTGGGCCGGTAGGCGAGTTGCGGCAGGAGTTCGTGCCAGCGGGCGGGGGTGAGGTCGCCGCCGGTGCGGGCGCAGACGTGCCGGACGGCCCGGTCGGTGTCCAGGGTCCAGATCCTGGCCGTCAGGTCGTTGCCCGCGGAGGCCAGGGTGTCGCCGCCGGGCGCGAACGCGACCGAGGTGACCGTTTCCAGGTGGCCGGTGAGGGGGCCGCCGAAGGCCTCCGCGTGGGCGGGGTCGGCCACGTTCCACAGGCGTACGGCGTGGTCCTCGCCGCCGCTGGCGAGGGTGCGCCCGTCGGGGGCGAAGGACACGGAGGTGACGCCGCCTCGGTGTCCGGTCAGCTCCTCGCCCAGGGGCCGGACCCGGCCGGGGTCCGTGACGTCCCACAGCCGTACCGTGCGGTCCCGGCCGCCGGTGGCGAGGACGTGCTCCTCCGGGGCGAAGGCCACGGAGTTGACCCAGTCCCCGTGGGCGGTCAGGGGTTCGCCCAGCGGCCGGGCCCGGTCGCGGTCGCGCACGTCCCACAGCCGGGCGGTCTTGTCCTGGCTGCCGGTGGCGAGGGTGTGCCCGTCCGGGGAGAAGGCGACGGAGCCGACCCAGTCGGTGTGGGCGGTCAGCGGCGCCCCGAGGGGACGTACGTCGTCCGGGTCGCGTACGTCCCACAGCCGGGCCCGCTCGTCCGCGCCGCCGGTGGCGAGGGTACGGCCGTCCGGGGCGAAGGCGACGGTGAGCGCGCCGCCCGGGTGCGCGTCCGGGAGGGTGGCCGCGGGGGCGGGACGGTCCGGGTCGGAGACGTCCCACAGCCGTACGGTGCCGTCCTCGTCGCCGGAGGCGACCGTGCGGCCGTCCGGGGAGAAGGCGACGGTGAGGACGGCGGCCTCGTGACCGGTGAGCGCTCGCGGCAGCCGGCGCGGGTGTCCCGGCCGGCCGACGTCCCAGAGCCGGACCAGGGCGTCGTCGGTGCTGGCGGCGGCGAACAGCCGGCCGCCGGGAGCGTAGGCCACGGCGGTGAGCGGGTTGGTGAAGTCGGTGAGGACGTTCTCCGGCAGGTGCCACAGGCGGACGCTTCGGTCGGCGCCGGTGGTGGCGAGGGTGCGGCCGTCCGGGGCGAACGCCAGGTCCCACAGGCCCTCCGTGTGGCCGGTCAGCGGTTCGCCGAGCTGCTGCGGGTAGGCGGGATTGGCCACGTTCCACAGGATCACGGTGTCGTCCTGCGCGGCACTCGCCAGGGTGTGTCCGTCCGGGCTGAAGGCCACGGACCACACGGCGGCGGAGTGCGCGGTGAGCGGTTCGCCCAGCGGGCGCGGGGTGTCCGTGCCCGAGACGTCCCACAGGCGCACCGTGTCGTCGTAGCCGGCGGTGGCCAGGGTGTCGCCGTCCGGGGAGAACGCCACCGACCAGACCGCCTCGTCGTGCGCGCGCCGCGGCTCGCCGAGCGGGGCCGGCCCGTCGGCGCCGTCGGCCCGCCACAGCCGTACGGTCCCGGTGTGCCCGGCGGTGGCGAGGGTGCGGCCGTCCGGGGCGAAGGCGACGTCCCGGACGCTGCGGGTGTCGGCGCGGGCCGGGTCGCCGAGCGGGCCGGGCCGGGCCGGGTCCCCGAGATCCCACAGGCGGACGGTGCCGTCGTCGCCCGCGGTGGCGAGGGTGCGGCCGTCGGGGGCGAAGGCCACGGAGGTGACGGACTTGCCCTCGTGGCTCACCAGGGGCCGGCCCAGCGGGCGGGGCCGCGCGCGGTCGCGTACGTCCCACAGGCGGATGCCGCCGCCGTGGCCGGCCGCGACGAGCAGCGTGCCGTCGGGTGAGTAGGCCACCGCGCCCACGTCACCGCCGGCGATGCGCAGCGGCTCGCCGAGTTGTTCGCGCGCGTCGGGCTCCGAGGTGTCCCACAGCCGTACGGTGCCGTCGTGGCCGCCGCTCGCGAGGGTCCGCCCGTCGGGGGCGAAGGCCACGGCGCTGCCGATGTCCCGGTGTCCGGGCAGCCGGGTGGACAGCACCCGGCCGGCGTCCGTGGTGAGCGCGGTGCTGAGGTCGGGGGTGGTGCGCATGCCGAGCGCGGCGACGTCGAGCCGGGCGGACAGCGGGGTGCTGGTGGGGCGCAGCCGGTCGGCCTCGGCGGTGATCCGGCCGAAGACGGCGTCGTCCCGCTCGGCCTGGGCGGTGTCCCGCAGTCTGAGGGCGACGACGGCGGTGCCGGAGGCGACCAGCACCAGCAGGGCGAGGGCGGCCGACAGCCCCCGCCGCAGCCACACCGCGCGCCGCCGCCGGCCGGTAGAGGCGGCCAGGAACTCGCGCTCTGTCGGCGTGAGTTCGTCGCGGTGGTCGGGCGGGAAGGCGTCGTGGGCGGCGGCCAGGCGGGAGCCCGCGTAGAGCGCGGCGTTCTCCCGGCCGAGGCCGAGCCAGGTGCGGGCGGCTTCGGAGAGGGCCCGGTGGACGCGCAGCCGGTCGCGTTCGGCGTCGATCCAGCCGCGGAGCCTCGGCCAGGCGGTGATGAGGGCTTCGTGGGCGAGTTCGACGGTGCCGTCGTCGAGGGTGAGCAGCCGGGCGCGGACCAGCCGGTCCAGCACGGCGCGGGTGCCGTCCGGGTCGCCGAGGTCGAGTTCGGTGTGCTCGGCGGGCCGCCGGGTGTCGGGGGTGCCGTCGCCCGGTGCGACGAGCCGCAGCAGGACCCGGCGGGCCAGTTCGGCCTGGGGCGGGGAGAGTTCGCCGTACACCTCCTCGGCGGTGCGCACGACGGCGCCGCGCAGTCCGCCGGCCGTGTCGTAGGCGGTCTCGGTGAGGGCCCGGCCGGTGCGGTGCCGCCAGGTCTCCAGCAGCGCGTGCGACATCAGCGGCAGTCCGCCCGGGGCGTCCTCGACCTCGTCGAGCAGCCGTGCCGTCAGGGCGCGTTCGACGACCAGCCCCTCGGCGGCGGCCGGCCGGACCACGGCCTCCCGCAGCTCCTCGCGGCTCATCGGGCCGGCGAGCAGGGTCGCGTCCTGCAACGCTGCGGTGAGGGCGGGGTGTTCGGCGCAGCGTCCCAGGAAGTCGGCGCGTACGGCGATCACCACGCGCAGGGAACCGCCCGGGGCGGTGGCGGCGAGCAGCCGGTCGACGAAGGCGTTGCGTTCGGCGGGGTCGGCGCAGAGGGTGTACAGCTCCTCGAACTGGTCGACGATCAGCCAGGTGTCCGACCCGGGGGCCGCGCCGGGAACGGGGTCCAGGCGGTCCGCGTGGGTGCGCAGCGGGTCGGCACCGGGGGTGAGGACGCGGACGGCCGCGGGGGCGGCGGGTGCGTTGGGGCCGGTCTCCGGGGTGCGCAGGCGCGGGATCAGGCCGGCGCGCAGCAGGGAGGACTTGCCGCTGCCGGAGGGGCCGAAGACGGCGGTGAAGCGGTGGCGGCGGGTCAGTCCGGTCAGCCGGTCCACCAGCCGGTCGCGGCCGAAGAACAGGGCTGCGTCGTCCGGTTCGTAGCGCGTCAGGCCCCGGTAGGGCGGGCGGGACTCCTCCTCGGCGGCGGCGAGTGCGGCGGCCTCCGCGCTCGCGGCCCGCCACCGCCGCTCCCACTCCTCGGGGTCGCCGCCGCAGACGTCGACGTAGGCGAGGGTCACGGCGAGCGTGGGGAGTTGGCGTCCCGCCGCCGCCTGGGACAGGGCGGTCACCGAGAACGGCACCTTGTCCGCCATCGTCCGGTACGTCGGCCGCCCCACCGACTCGCGCAGGGCGCGGAGTTCGGCGGCGAACCGCTGCACCGGTCCGGCTCCCGGGTCGAGCCGTCGCTCCCGGCGTCCCACTCCGCGTCCGCTCACGTATCCCCGCCCCGCCGTAGCTCCCGGTCCCCGTCCGGGCGCCCACGGTAGGCACGCGCGGGAGGGGCGGCAAGCACGGGGGTGGGCATCGGACGGTGGCACACGCGGAGTTCACGGTGTCTTCACTCCGGTTCCGCATGGTCAGGTGCCGCCCGGCCCGCCGCGCGCCGGTTCCGCATTGTTCAGGGCCGCGGCCGGGCTGCTGAACAACACCATCGCGGGGTGGAATCGGTGCTCGGGGGAGTTGCGGGGTGGCGCACAGGCCGTGCCGCTCGTGGCCGCGCCACCCCGCAGGCCCCTCGCGTACGCCGACGGTCGTGGGCGTGCGCCGGGCTCAGGTACGGACAGATGAGGGAAGTGATCCGATGACCGCCGAGGCGACCCGTCGGCCGCGGAGCGTGACGCTCGCGGTGGTGCTGGTGATGCTCGGAACGTTCGTCGCGGCGACGACGGCGGCCGGTCCGCAGGAGGCGGGGGCTCTGGTGCTGCTGCTGGTGGCGGTCTGTTTCTGGTTCGCGGTCCGGGCCGGCCGGGGACGGCGCGGCGCCCGGACCACGGTGACCTGCCTGACGGCGGTGGTCCTCGCGCTCGGGGCGACGTTCGCGTTCGAGGACGCGCTGTACGGCGGCACCACGCTGCTGCTCGGCGCGCTCCTCGCGGTCCCGGGTGTGGTCCTGCTGTACCGGCCGGCCGCCGAGGACTACGTCCGCGCCCGCGAGGAGGCCCTCCGCACCGGCGAGGAGCTGGACGCGTGACCCGGCCGCCGTACGAGGACCCTGAGCACCCCGAGGGCGAGCCGCCGGGGTCGGACCTGACCGGGTACTGGGATCCGGGCTGGGAGCCGCGGCCTCCCGTGGGCCCCCGGCCGCCGCGTGAGCCCGATCCGCTCGCCGTCGCGGTCGGCAACGCCTCGCTGCTCGGGGCGGGTTATCTGATACTGGGGCGCCGGGGGCTGTTCTGGGCCGGCGCGGTGGTGACGGTCGCGCTGCTGTGGCTGACGTACTCCACGGCCGAGACGTGGTGCGAAGTACTCCTGCTGCTGTGGTGGGCGGCGATGGTCGCGCACGGCCCGTGGCTGGCGCGGCGGCATCCCCAGGCGGGTCCCCGCAACGGTCAGCGGGTGCTCGCGCTCGGGCTCACCGTGCCGGTGCTGGTGGCCGCCGGGTGGGTGCGGTTCGACACCCACGACATCGAGGACGCCGTGGCGGGGGCCCATGCCAGGGGGGACTGCGGGGAGGCGGTGGCGGCCCAGGACGGGGTGGGGTTCCGCCACCGGCTCGCCGCGGCGCCGGTGGCCGCGCGAGGTGACGCCGTGGTCGAGGCGTGCGAACGCCTGGACACGGCCGCCGGATACCTGAGCACCGGGCTGACCGGCGACCTGGACGCGCTGGAGACCGGCTTCGGACGGCTCGGCGCGGCCCTTGGCGAGCCCGGCAACGAACGGGCGGTCGGGGCGAAGCTGACGGACTTCCTCAAGGGGCTGCCGACCGAGGACGGCTGCCGGACCATGGACATCGTGGACTGGCTACGGGACCGCGAGTCCGATCCGAAGGCCCTCGACGGCCCCTCCTCGGCCACCGCGGCCCGAATAGCGCCGGGAGCGCTCAAGGAGTGCGGTGACGCCCTCCTGGCCGACGGGCAGTGGGTGAACGCGCGGGACATGTACCAGCGTCTGCTCGACGAGCATCCCGGCGACGACCGCGCGGACGGTGCACGCGGCGGCATCAGGAAGGCGGGCCTGGCGATTCAACTGAGCGACGTCAGGTCGCTGGTGTCGGAGGCGGACAGCATGAGCACCGGGTACTGCCGGAAACCGGCGAAGTACTCCGGGGCGCCCGCGTACCGCAAGGGAGAGAGCCGCGCCCTGTTCGTCGGCGACACCGAGTACACGGACAAGCTGCCCGAGGCGTGGAAGGCGGGCGACGCGGCCGATGCCGCGCTGGTGGTGTGCGCGGACGAGGTGGAGGCGGGGGACGTCGTCGAGACGTGCCAGTACCGGGACCACAACGGCCGCATCGGCAGTGTCGGGTTCAACAAGCTGGCGGTCCGGGTGAAGGCGTACGCGCTGCGGACCGGCAAGCTCGTGACCGACCGCAAGGTGCAGATGGGCGGCAAGAGCTGCCCGGGCCTTCTCCGGTACTTCGACGATCTGCCGTCACGGCAGGCCGTCACGCCCTCCGACGCCGACGTGCGCGAGGCCTTCGAGCCGGTCGTCGGGCGCTGACGGGCCGGTCGCCGGGGGCGGTTCGGGCAGGGCCAGGCGGTAGACCCGTTCCACCGCGTCGGCGACCCGCGCCCAGGTGTGGTGCCGCAGGACCCGTTCGCGGCCGTTCCTGCCGTACTGGCGGCGCAGCCGTTCCTCGGCGAGGAGTGCGAGGACGGCGTCCGCGAGGGCCCCGGGGTCCCCGGGGGTGATCAGGCGGCCGGTGCTGCCGTCCGCCACGCAGTCGCGGTGGGCGCCGACGTCGGTGGCGAGGACGGGCACCGCGCACGCCATCGCCTCCAGCGGCACGAAGCCGAACGGTTCGTGGACGGAGGTGCACAGCACCAGGTCGGCGCTGCGGAGCAGGGCGGGCATGTCGTCCGGGGAGACCGCGCCGAGCAGCCGGACCCGGTCGGCGACACCGGTGCGGCGGGCCAGCGCGGTCAGGCGCCGTGCCTCCGGGTCGGCCGCCACGGCGCCGGCCGGCGGGCCGCCCGCGACGAGGAGTTCGGCGTCGGGGACCCCGGCGAGGGCGCGGACGGCCTGGTCGTATCCCTTGCCGGGCACCAGTCGGCCGCAGGCGAGCAGCCGGTGCAGTTGGCGACGTTCGGGGGTGCGGCCGGTGTCGGCGGCGGGGTGGAAGTGCTCGGCGTCCACACCGCAGGGCACCACCGACACCCGGCGTGCGGGTACGCCCATGGCGCCGAGCGCGTCGGCCTCGTCGGTACTGGTGGCCAGGGCGCGTCGGCAGACACGGCCGAGCCACCGCTCGACGCCGACGCGTTCGTGCGGGCCGCCGGTGTCGGTGCCGAGGGTGTGGAAGGTCTGCACGAGGGGGATGCCGTGCGGCCGTACGCCGGTCCGCGCGGCCAGTCCGGAGAGCCAGAAGTGGGCATGCACCACGTCGGGCCGCTCCCGGGCCCAGGCACGGGCCAGGTGTGCGCCGAAGCCGCCCATGTGCGGCAGGAGCCCGTCCACGGGGAGCGCCTGCGGCGGGCCGGCCGGTACGTGCTCGACGACCGCGCCGCCGGGCAGCGCGACCCGGGCGGGCAGGTCGCCGGCGTCGCGGCGGGTGTGCACCGTGACGTCGTGACCGCGCGCCGCCAGTTCCTCGGCGAGGCGGGCCACGTAGATGTTCAGCCCACCTGCGTCACTGCCGGGCTCGCTGAGGGGGCTCGCGTGTCCGGACACCATGGCGATCCTCATCGTGTCACCTCCTTGGGGGCCCGGCCCCGGCGTCGGCCGTGGAGCGGTTGGGGGCGGTCGGCCTCCGCCGGGCTCATGCGGGCGTCTCCCGCCAGGCGGGGGCGTTGCGGTGGCGCCACAGGCCACTGAGCCGGTGCCAGGTCGCGGTGGGTGGGATGAGCGCGCTGGTGACCAGGATGGTCGTGATCTCGTGGCGGGTGCGCGGGCCGGGCGCGATGCGGGCCCAGGCGAACTCGGCGGTGCCGGCGGCCCAGCCGAGGCCGGTGACCGCCGCGGCGCGGGGCCGCCCGGCGACGGTGAGGGCGACGGTCGCGGCACCCGCCGCGGTGATCGTCGCGTGGCGTCGGATCCGGCCCCGGGGCGCCACCGCCTTGGCCCACCAGTCGGGACCGTGCAGCCGTCGCATCAGGGCGTCGTCGGCGTTGGCCCGCTGCTGCCCCAGGGACACCCAGCGGGCGGCGGGCGGCACGGGGTGCCGGGTGGTGCGGCGGCCCCGCCGGATGCGCCAGCCGGCGTCGAGGACGCGCAGCGCGAGGTCGGCGTCCTCCCGGAAGGCGCGGGTGAAGCGTTCGTCGAAGCCGCCGACCTGCTGGAGCACGTCGGTGCGGTAGGCCATGTCGGCGTTGGTCCAGCGGGCCCGGGCGAGCCCCGCGGTGTCGCGCTCCCAGTCGGTGGGGCGGCGCTCTCTGGGCAGCGGGACGGCGATCACGCCCTGCACGGCACCGGTGTCGGGGGCCGCCTCGGCGAGGTCCTGGATCAGCTGGCCGCACCAGTGCGGGCCGACCTGGACGTCGTCGTCGAGGAACGCGGTCCAGGGTGAGGTGACCGCGCGGAGCCCGGTGTTGCGGGCGGCGGCGGGGCCGCGTCCGCCGCTGCGCAGGACCACCGTGCGCTCGCGCAGGTCGCCGAGGACGGTCAGCGGGTGCTCCAGCGCGGCGGGGTCGGCGCCGGGCCCGGGCCGGTCGTCGACCAGGACGATCTCGTCGGGGCCTGGACCGGTCGCGGCGGCCAGCGCGGCCAGGCAGTCGGCCAGGGTGTCGCGGACGAGGGTGGGGACGACGACGGCGTAGCCGGTCCCGGGGCCCCCGGTGCCCCTTCCGGTACCGCTTCCGGCGCTCATGCGGATGCCCTCCCCCGGCGCGCCGGGGGGCCGGGGCGCCGCAGCGGGTCGCGCGGGTCGTGGAGGGTGGCGTCGGTACCGAGGTTGCGCATGAGGGGTGCTCCGAGCGGCGAGGTGTCGCGGGGGTCCGTCTCGACTTCGCGGGTGCCGCGGCGCGGTCGCCTCAAACGCTCACGGACACCCTCTGTTTCTGGACATACATCCATATGTCACCGAGCGTGAGGTCTATGGATGGACTGCTGGTGGGCGCGGCGCCACCCGGACCGACCGACGACACCCCGGGGCCCGCGTTCCCTACGATCGTCGCGTGGTCACCTTCTCGCTGGAACGCACCGCCCCACTCCCCCTCGACGAGGCGTGGCGCCGCCTCACCACCTGGCCCCGTCACGGCGACGCCGTACCGCTGACCCGGGTCACCGTCGAAACGCCGGGACCCACGCGCCGGGGCACCGTGATCGTGGCCCGCAGCGGCGGCGGTCCGTTCGCCTTCGACGACCGGATGGAGGTCACCGTCTGGCAGCCGCCCGAGGACGACACGCCGGGCCGGTGCCGTCTGGAGAAGCGCGGCCGGCTGGTGCGGGGCTGGGCCGAGATCGAGGTGCGCCCGGGTCCTGGCGGCCGGACACGCGTCCTGTGGCGCGAGGAACTGGACGTCCGGCTCCTGCCCTCCGTCTTCGACAGCGCGCTCGGCGGCTCGGGGCGCTACGTCTTCGGCCGCGCGGTCAACCACCTGCTGCGGCGCCCGTGAACCCGGGGTGGCGGACGAGGTACGGGCCGGCGACCAGATCGCGCGGCGCGCCTCCCCGCACCCGTTTCCCGCGTACCGTGCCGTCATGTCTGCCAGAGCGCGCACCCTCGTCCAACTGTCCGTCGCCGGAGCCCTGTTGACGCTGGCCGTGGCGGCACCGCCCGCCTCCGCCGGCCGGGGCCACACCGTCCCACTGCGCATCGCCACCTACAACATCCACGCCGGCACGGGTTCGGACGGCGTCTTCGACCTCGACCGGCAGGCCGCCACGCTGCGCGCCCTCGACGCGGACGTGATCGGCCTCCAGGAGGTCGACGTGCACTGGGGGGACCGCAGTCAGGGGCTCGACGTGGCCGGGGAGTTGGCGCGGCGGCTCGGGATGCGGGTGTCGTTCGCGCCGATCTACAGCTTCGACCCCGTGACGGCCGGCGGCCCCCGGCGCGAGTACGGCGTGGCGGTGCTGTCCCGCTTCCCGATCCGGTCCGCGGCGAACCACGAGATCATGCGCCTGTCCACGCAGGACGAGAACCCGGTGCCGGCTCCCGCGCCCGGGTTCGGCGAGGTGACGCTCAAGGTGCGCGGGGTGCCGGTGCAGGTGTTCGTGACCCACTTCGACTACCGGGCCGACCCGGCCGTGCGGGTGGCGCAGGTCGCCGATACGCGGCGGATCATGGCCCGGGAGCGGGCGGCCCGGCCCGGGGCACGCCAGGTGCTGCTCGGCGACCTCAACGCCGAGCCCGCGGCGCCCGAGCTGGGTCCGCTGTGGCGAGAGCTGCGCGACGCCGGGACGGGCACCGGTGGCACGTACCCGGCCGCGGCTCCCGTGAAGCGGATCGACTACGTGGCCGTGGGCGAGGGCGTGCGGGTGCGAGGCGTCACCGTACCGGAGGAGCCACTGGCCTCGGACCACCGGCCGGTGGTGGCGGACGTGTCGCTGACACGCCGCTGAGGGGCGGGAGACCCGCCCGGGATCGCTGAGGTGCGGCAACCCCGACCGGAACCGGCGGGCGGCACGGAAAGCACGACCGGGGCCGGCCAACGGCACAGCAACCCTGACCGGAATCGGCCGACGGCACGGCAACACCGACCGGAACCGGCGGGCGGCACGGCACCCCCACTGGGACCGGCCGACGACACGGAAACCACGACCGGAACCAGCCGACGGCACGGGAGGCACGGCCGATACCCGCTGGTGGGGACGCGCGTCCCCACCGGCGCCGCTGACGAGACGGGAACCCGACCGGGCCGCCCCCAGGCCACCGCCCCTACGCCACCGACCCGATCCGCCCCGCCGGTGCCGTCGGGCCGTCGTGGTGGATCGGGGTGTGGGCGCCGGTCAGGGAGGCGCCCGTGCCGCCGCGGCGGGTGGCGACGATCTCGGCGGCGATGGACAGCGCCGTCTCCTCGGGGGTGCGGGCGCCCAGGTCGAGGCCGATGGGCGACCTGAGGCGGGTCAGCTCCAGGTCGCTCACGCCGACCTCGCGCAGGCGCGCGTTGCGGTCCAGGTGGGTGCGGCGCGAGCCCATCGCGCCGATGTACGCCACCGGCAGCCGCAGCGCCAGCTTGATCAGCGGTATGTCGAACTTGGCGTCGTGGGTCAGCACGCACAGCACCGTGCGCGCGTCGACCTCCGTGCGCCGCAGGTACTCGTGGGGCCACTCGACGACGATCTCGTCGGCGTCCGGGAAGCGGAGCCGGGTCGCGAAGACGGGGCGGGCGTCGCACACCGTCACGTGGTAGCCGAGGAACTTTCCGGCGCGGACCAGTGCGGAGGCGAAGTCGATCGCACCGAAGACGATCATGCGGGGGGCGGGGACCGACGACTCGATCAGCAGCGTGAGCGGCGCTCCGCAGCGCGAGCCCTGCTCGCCGATCTCCAGCGTGGCGGTGCGGCCGGCGTCCAGGAAGGCGCCCGCCTCGGCGGCCACCGTACGGTCCAGTTCGGGGTGGGCGCCGAAACCGCCGGCGCGGGAGCCGTCCGGGTGGACGACGAGCGCGCGGCCCATCAGCTCCGCCGGACCGCTGACGACCCGCGCCACCGCCGCCGCCTCCCCCCGTGCGGAGGTGGCGAGCGCGGCGGCCAGCACCGGTCGGGCGGGGTCCGCCGCCCGTACCGGTGTGACGAGGATGTCGATGACTCCGCCGCAGGTCAGACCCACGGCGAAGGCGTCCTCGTCGCTGTAGCCGAAGCGCTCCAGGACGGTTTCGCCGTCTTCGAGCGACTGCCGGCACAGCTCGTACACGGCCCCTTCCACACAGCCACCGGAGACCGAGCCGATCGCCGTGCCCCCGGCGTCCACCGCGAGGGCGGCGCCGGGCTGGCGGGGGGCGCTGCCGCCGACGGCCACCACGGTGGCCACGGCGAAGTCGCGTCCCTGCTCGACCCACCGGTTCAGCTCTTCGGCGATGTCCAGCATCTGTCGGTCCTCCTAGGACAAGGGGTACGTGAAAGGGTTCCCGTCGTGGCGGCTAGTGCACGCCCAGCCAGCTCTCGATCGGGTTGAGGGCGAAGTAGACGACGAAGATCACCGTCAGGGCCCACATGAACGCGCCGATCTCCCGGGCCTTGCCCTGGGCGACCTTGATGGCGACGTAGGAGATCACTCCGGCGGCGACACCCGCCGTGATGGAGTACGTGAACGGCATCAGGACGACGGTCAGGAAGACCGGGATCGCGGTGGCCCGGTCGGCCCAGTCCACGTGCCGGGCGTTCATCATCATCATGGCGCCGATGACGACCAGTGCGGCGGAGGCCACCTCCTGCGGCACGATCGCGGTGATCGGCGTGAAGAAGAGGCAGGCCGCGAAGAACGCGCCGGTGACGACCGAGGCCAGCCCGGTGCGGGCGCCCTCGCCGACGCCGGTCGCGGACTCGACGAAGACGGTCTGGCCGGAGCCGCCCGCCACACCGCCGATGGCACCGCCGGCGCCGTCGATGAACAGCGCCTTCGACAGGCCCGGCATCCGGCCCTTGTCGTCGGCGAGCCTGGCCTCGGTGCCGACGCCGATGATGGTGGCCATCGCGTCGAAGAACCCGGCCAGCACCAGCGTGAAGACGATCATGCCGACCGTCATCGCACCGACCTGACCCCAGCCGCCGAACTCCACCTCGCCGAAGAGCGAGAAGTCGGGCATGGAGACCGCGCTGCCGTGCAGCTCCGGAGCGCCGTTCGCCCACTGCTTGGGGTCGATGACCCCGGCGGCGTTCAGCACCGCCGCGACGATGGTGCCGGCGACGATGCCGATCAGGATCGCGCCGGGCGTGTTGCGCGCCTGGAGCATGAAGATCAGGAGCAGCGTGCCCGCGAAGAGCAGCACGGGCCAGCCGGCGAGTTCACCGGCGGGGCCGAGGGTCAGCGGGGTCGCCTCGCCGGCGTGCACGAAGCCACCCTTCACCAGGCCGATGATGGCGATGAAGAGGCCGATGCCCATGGTGATGCCGTGTTTGAGGGCGAGCGGGATCGCGTTCATGATCATCTCGCGCAGCCCGGTGACCACGAGCAGCATGATGACCACGCCGTACATCACACACATGGCCATGGCCTGGCCCCAGGTCATCTGGGGAGCGACCTGACCGGCGATGACTCCGGACACCGAGAGTCCGGCGGCCAGGGCCAGCGGCACCTTGCCGACGAAGCCCATGAGGAGCGTGGTGACCGCCGCGGCGAGCGCCGTCGCGGTGATCAGGGCCTTCTGGCCCAGGGTGTTGCCCGCGACGTCCTCGCCGCCGAGCAGGATCGGGTTGAGCAGGACGATGTACGCCATCGCCATGAAGGTGGTGATGCCGCCGCGCACCTCACGCGCGACCGTGGATCCTCTGTGCGATATGTGAAAGTACCGGTCGAGCCAAGACCGGCCGGAGGGGACGCGGGAACCCGCGCCCGCGTCCTCGGCGGTGGTCTTGGGCTCCACTGACTGCTGGGTCATGGGGCCGTCTCCCAAGGTTCAAAGGGGCACCCTCGCGGTCCGCTGGGGCGGCTGCGGGGATTTGGGATGTGCACGACCCGGGGGACGGCCCGAGGCGAACGCATGTGAGTGGTACTTCGAGGCCCGCGAGCGGACGGGTCCCGGTCTGTGCTCCGGACGGCGCGGAGTGTGTGACGTTCCAGTGCGCCGCCCGGAGGGCCAGGGGGTGTCGTCCGGATCCGGCCGGGGTCACGGGGTCTGGCACGCACATCTGCGGCGTTGTCGTCGGTTGCCAGGGCTCCGCCCTGTCGCCCTCCTCCGCCTTGCAGCTGCACGCTCCCCCACGCTCGAACAAGCTCGCGCGGGGGGACCCCCATCGCCCCCGCTCGGCTCGGTTCCATCGGCGCCGTTGCCCGGAGCCGACCTGATCCGGACGGCACCCCCTGCTCACGCCGTGCCGGTGAGGTGTTCCGGTCGTACCGGCGTGCGGTCGAGCGCCAGCCCCGTCGCGTTCCGGATGGCCGCGAGGACCGCCGGGGTGGACGACAGGGTGGGGGCCTCGCCGATGCCGCGCAGCCCGTACGGCGCGTGGTCGTCGGCGAGTTCGAGCACGTCGACCGGGATCGTCGGCGTGTCGAGGATGGTGGGGAGCAGGTAGTCCGTGAAGGAGGGGTTCCTGACCTTCGCCGTCTTGGGGTCGACGACGATCTCCTCCATGATGGCGATGCCCAGCCCCTGGGTGGTGCCGCCCTGGATCTGCCCGATGACGGACAGCGGGTTGAGCGCCTTGCCGACGTCCTGCGCGCAGGCCAGTTCGATGACCTTGACCAGGCCGAGTTCGGTGTCGACCTCGACGACGGCGCGGTGCGCGGCGAAGGAGTACTGGACATGGCCGTTGCCCTGGCCGGTACGCAGGTCGAAGGCCTCGGTCGGCCGGTGCCGCCACTCCTCCTCGACCTCGACGGCCTCGCCCTCCAGGACGTCCACGAGGTCGGTGAGGACCTCGCCGCCGTCGGTGACGACCTTGCCGCCCTCCAGGAGGAGTTCGGCGGTGGCCCAGGCGGGGTGGTAGGAGCCGAACTTGCGGCGCCCGATCTCCAGGACCTTCTCGCGCACCAGCTCGCAGGCGTTCTTCACGGCGCCGCCGGTGACGTACGTCTGCCGGGAGGCCGAGGTGGAGCCGGCCGAGCCGACCTGGGTGTCGGCCGGGCGGATGGTGACCTGGGTGACGCCCAGCTCGGTGCGGGCGATCTGCGCGTGGACGGTGACGCCACCCTGGCCGACCTCCGCCATGGCGGTGTGCACGGTGGCCACCGGCTCGCCGCCGATGACCTCCATGCGGACCTTGGCGGTGGAGTAGTCGTCGAAGCCCTCGGAGAAACCGACGTTCTTGATGCCGACCGCGTGGCCGACGCCGCGGACGACGCCCTCGCCGTGCGTGGTGTTGGACAGGCCGCCGGGCAGCTGCCGTACGTCGGCGCCCTCGCTCGACTCCCACTGGCGCTCCGGCGGCATCGGCATCGCCTTGACGCGGCGCAGCAGTTCGGCGACCGGCGCCGGGGAGTCGACCGGCTGGCCGGTGGGCATGATGGTGCCCTGCTCCATGGCGTTGATCCGGCGGAACTCCACCGGGTCCATGCCGAGTTCCTTGGCCACCTTGTCCATCTGCGCCTCGTAGGCGAAGCACGCCTGGACCGCGCCGAAGCCGCGCATGGCGCCGCAGGGCGGGTTGTTGGAGTAGAGGGCGATGGCCTCGATGTCCACGTCGTCGACCACGTAGGGGCCGACGGCGAGCGAGGAGGCGTTGCCGACGACCGCCGGGGAGGCGGAGGCGTAGGCGCCGCCGTCCAGGACGATCCGGCACTTCAGGTGGGTGAGCTTGCCGTCCTTGGTGGCGCCGTGCTCGTAGAACAGGCGGGCCGGGTGGCGGTGCACGTGGCCGAAGAAGGACTCGAAGCGGTTGTAGACGATCTTGACCGGCTTGCCGGTGCGCATCGCCAGCAGGCAGGCGTGGATCTGCATCGACAGGTCCTCGCGTCCGCCGAAGGCGCCGCCGACGCCGGACAGCGTCATGCGCACCTTGTCCTCGGGCAGGCCGAGGACCGGGGCGATCTGCTTCAGGTCGGAGTGCAGCCACTGGGTGGCGACGTACAGCTCGACGCCGCCGTCCTCGGAGGGCACCGCGAGGCCGGACTCGGGGCCGAGGAAGGCCTGGTCCTGCATGCCGAAGTAGTACTCGCCCTTGACGATCACGTCGGCGCGCGCGGCGGCCGCGTCGGCGTCGCCGCGGACGATCGGCTGGCGGTGCACGATGTTGGGGTGCGGGACGTGGCCGATGTGGTGGTCGTCGCGGCCCTCGTGGACGAGGATCGCGTCGGGCGCCGTCGCGGAGGCCTCGTCGGTGATGACGGGCAGATCCCGGTACTCCACCTTGATCTTGGCGGCGGCGCGGCGCGCGGTCTCCGGGTGGTCGGCGGCGACGATGGCGACCGGCTCACCGTGGTGGCGGACCTTGCCGTGGGCGAGGACGGGGGTGTCCTGGATCTCCAGGCCGTAGTTGCGTACCTCGGTGGGCAGGTCGTCGTACGTCATGACGGCGTAGACGCCGGCCATCGCGAGGGCCTCGCCGGTGTCGATGGAGACGATCTCGGCGTGCGCGACGGTGGAGCGCAGGATCTGGCCCCAGAGCATGTCCTCGTGCCACATGTCGGACGAGTACGCGAACTCGCCGGTGACCTTGAGGGTGCCGTCCGGGCGGAGCGTGGACTCGCCGATGCCGCCCTTGGTCTGGGAACCCTGGGTGATTTTGGTGGGTGCGCCGGTGGCAGCCATGTTCAGACCCCCTCGGACTGACGGGCCGCGGCCAGGCGGACCGCGTCCATGATCTTCTCGTAGCCCGTGCAGCGGCACAGGTTGCCCGACAGCGCCTCACGGATGTCCGCGTCGGACGGGTTCGGGTTGCGCTCCAGCATCTCGTCGGCGGCGACCAGCAGTCCAGGCGTGCAGAAACCGCACTGGACGGCGCCGGCGTCGATGAACGCCTGCTGGATCGGGGCCAGTTCGGTGCCTTCGCCGGTCTGCGAGTCGGTGCCGCCGGCCTGCCAGCGCTTGGCCCGGTCGAGGGTGGTGCCCTTGCCGGCGTCGCTTCCGCAGGCGCCGGTGGCGCAGCCCTCGGCGCGGTCCTTGGCGAACTCCGCCAGGCCCTCGACGGTGACGACCTCGCGGCCCTGTGCCTGACCGGCCGCGACCAGGCAGGAGCAGACCGGCACGCCGTCCAGGCGGACCGTGCAGGAGCCGCACTCACCCTGCTCGCAGGCGTTCTTGGAGCCGGGCAGGCCCATCCGCTCGCGCAGCACGTACAGCAGGGACTCGCCCTCCCACACGTCGTCGGCTTCCTGCGGACGTCCGTTGACAGTGAAGTTGACGCGCATTACGCAGCTCCCTCCGTGGCGTTGCGGGTGCCGCGGTACGACTCCCAGGTCCAGGTCAGCGTCCGGCGGGCCATGACGCCGACGGCGTGGCGGCGGTAGTTCGCGGTGCCGCGGACGTCGTCGATCGGGTTGCAGGCGGCGGAGCACAGCTGTGCGAACTGCTTGGCGACCGACGGGGTGATGATCTTTCCGCTGTCCCAGAAGCCGCCCTCTTCGAGCGCCGCGTTCAGGAACTCCTCGGCCGCCTTGGCCCGCACGGGGGTGGGGGCGGCCGAGCCGATGCCGGTACGGACCGTGCGGCTGCCGGGGTGCAGGGCGAGGCCGAAGGCGCACACGGCGATGACCATGGCGTTGCGGGTGCCGACCTTCGAGAACTGCTGGGGCCCCTCGGCCTTGCGCACGTGCACGGCGCGGATCAGCTCGTCGGGCTCCAGGGCGTTGCGCTTGACGCCCTTGTAGAACTCGTCGATCGGGATCAGGCGCCTGCCGCGCACCGACTCGGCCTCGACCTCGGCGCCGGCGGCGAGCAGCGCCGGGTGGGCGTCGCCGGCCGGGGAGGCGGTGCCGAGGTTCCCGCCCACGCCGCCGCGGTTACGGATCTGCGGGGAGGCGACCGTGTGCGAGGCGAGGGCGAGACCCGGCAGCTCGGCGCGCAGGTCCTCCATGATCCTGGTGTAGGGCACGGAGGCGCCGAGCCGTACGGAGTCCTCGCCGACCTCCCACTCGAGGAGCTCGCCGATGCGGTTGAGGTCCATGAGGTACTCGGGCCGGCGGTGGTCGAAGTTGATCTCGACCATCACGTCGGTGCCACCCGCGATCGGCACAGCGGTGGGGTGCTCGGCCTTGGCGGCGAGCGCCTCCTCCCAGCTGGCGGGGCGAAGGAAGTCCATGACCGGCTCTCTTCTTCGTCTACTTGTGGGGCGTACAGATTGAGCCAATCCGTGTGCGGCGGGCCCGGCTCGTTCATGTGCTGTTCACGTGGATTGGCCTCAGTACACCGTCCTGTGCTCCACCGGGGTCAGTCGCAGAAACCATGAAGGAGTTGGCTGGCCAGGGCGGGCATCTTGTAGATTCGTATGAAAGGAGGTCCTCAGTAACCTCCTCGTTTTCCTCCGGAACCGCGCGACACAGCCGCGTGACCTGGAACACTTCGAGACAGAGAACGGCGGCGACGAGAATGCGGCTGCGCGCACTGCTGGACACCGACGCGCTGGGCCTCGAGCTGCTCGGCGGCGAGGACGAGCTGGACCGATCGGTCCGGGGCGTGATGACCACCGACCTGCGGGACCCCAGCCGTTACCTGTCGGGCGGTGAGCTGGTGCTGACCGGCCTGGCCTGGCGCCGGGACGCCGACGACTCCGAGCCTTTCGTGCGTCTCCTGGTGCAGTCCGGGGTGAGCGCCCTGGCCGCCGGTGAGGCGGAGCTGGGGAGCGTGCCCGAGGACCTGGTGCTGGCCTGCGCGCGGCACCGGCTGCCGCTGTTCGCGGTGCGCGAGTCGGTGGCCTTCGCGACCATCACCGAGCACGTCGTCCGGCAGGTCTCGGGCGAGCGGGCCGGCGACCTCGCGGCCGTGGTGGACCGGCACCGCCGGATGATGACCTCGGGACCCGCGGGCGGCGGCCCCGACGTGGTCCTCGACCTGCTCGGCTCCGACCTGGACCTGCGGGCCTGGGTGCTGTCGCCGACCGGGCGGCCGGTCGCGGGCTCGAAGGCGGCGGGCCCCGCGCTGCCCGCCGAGGTGTGCGCGCGGCTGGCGGCGGAGCACCTGGCGGCCACCCGCGCGGGCCGCCGCGCCCCGCACCGGGTGCCCGTGGCGGGCAGCATGTACAGCGTCTTCCCGGTGCGGAACGGCGCCCGCGCCCCGCAGGCGGTGGGCGTGTCCCGGGAGGTGCGGGAGACGGTGCTGTCGGACTGGCTCCTGGTGGTGGAGGCGGACGCCGGGGACTGGGCCGATGAGCGGCTCGACCTGCTGTACGGCGTCACGCAGCTGATCGCGGTCGAGCGGGACCGGCGGGACGCGGCGCGCACGGTGCGCCGGCGGCTGGCGCAGGAGGTCCTGGAACTGGTGCAGACGGGCGCCGCGCCCGCCGAGATCGCGGCCCGGCTGCGGGTGGCGGCGCCGGTGCTGCTGCCCGGCCTCGGCGCCGCCCCGCACTGGCAGGTCGTGGTGGCCCGCGTCGAGTGGGAGGACGACGCGACGGAGACCGGCCCGGTCGCCCAGGCGCTGCTGGAGGAGATCCTCGTCGACCCGCGCGCCACGGGCCCCGAGCACTCCGACCGCATCGCCGTGGCGCACACAGGTGACGAGGCCGTCGCCCTCGTACCGCTGCCGGCGGTCTCCACCGAGCACGACGGCTCCGAGACCGGCGTCCTCGCGGACGCGCTGCTGGAGTCCGTACGGGAACCGCTCTCCGCCGGCCTGGACGGGGACGGGCGGGTCACGCTCGGCGTCAGCGCGGCCGTGCACTCGGCGGAGGGGCTGCGCGGGGCGCTGGAGGAGTCCCGGCACGCGCGGCGGGTGGCCGCGGCGCGTCCCGGCCGGGTCTGCGCGGCGGGCCACCAGGAACTGGCCTCGCACGTGCTGCTGCTCCCCTTCGTCCCCGACGACGTCCGGCGCGCCTTCACCGCGCGGCTGCTGGACCCGCTGCGGGACTACGACCGCCGCCACCGCGCCGAGCTGATCCCGACGCTGGAGACCTTCCTCGACAGCGACGGCTCCTGGACGCGCTGCGCGAACCGGCTCCACCTGCACGTCAACACGCTGCGCTACCGCGTCGGGCGGATCGAGCAGTTGACGGGACGTGATCTGTCGCGCCTGGAGGACAAGCTGGATTTCTTCCTGGCACTGCGGATGAGCTGAGGCGTGGGCGCTTCAGGACCCGGGGCGCCCGCAAACCTCGGAGGCGTGAAGTCCCACGACTTTGTGAAATCTTTCACCCATCCCCTTGGCCGGGCCGCCGGATCCGTGCTGAGATGCGGCCACCACTCGAGAGCTCGATGGCGTGCTAAGGGGAGGGCGACGTGGCGCATTCCGCCATGGCTGGTTCTGGTTGGGGAACGACCGAGGGTGACGATCCGCTCCAGACCGCGGTATGGCGGTTGCGCTCGCGCGCCTGCTGGGCCGACGCGGCGGCCCTGCTGGAGCCGGTCACCGCGGCCGCCGCGTTGCAGCGGACCGCGCTGCTGGTGGAGCGGTGCCTGTACACCGAGCAGGGCTGGGCGGAGGCCGAGGACGCGCTGCGCACCGCGGAGGCGCTGGCCCACAGCGACGACGAGCGCGGGGCCGCCGCCTGTGAACGCGGGCAACTCGCCTACGCGGCCACCGTGCACCAGGTGCGCGACCGGGCCGACGAGGCGCGGGCCGCGCTGGGCCGGGCGGCGGCGCTCATCGCGCCGGGGGCCCGGGGGCGGGCGCTGCTGGACTTCCGGCGCGGGCTGCTCGCGGAGAACCTGAGCCGCTCACCGCAGTCCGCCCGCGCGGCGTACCGGCGCGCGCACGCCGGGGCGACCGCGCACGCGCAGCCGCTGCTGCTGTCCTTCACCTGGCGGCATCTGGCCGGACTCGCCCTGCGGGAGGGGGAGTTGGCCGAGGCCCGGCACGGATTCGCCGAGTCCCTGCGGATCCGCGAGGAGCTGGGGTACCTCGTCGGTACGGCGCCCGCGCTGGCGTCCCTCGCGGACGCGGAGACGGAACCGGAGGCGTCCCGGCTGCGGGAGGAGGCCCGACGGCTGTTCCGGCTGCTGGGCGGCGTGCCGACCTGGCTGGCCCAGCAGCTCACCCCACCGGCCCCGGACGCGGCGACGGCCTGACCTTGGCGGAGAGCGGCACGCCGCCGCCGGATCACCGTCCTCGTCCCGCACTCCCGCGCCTGCCGGCGGCGTGCGCGGCAGCGGGCCCGCGGCAGGGTCGGCAGGCACTCCCGGTCGGGCGGCGACGGCCTGACCCCGGCCGAGGGGCGGCACGCCGGCCGCCGGGTCAACGTCCTCGTCACGACTCCCGCACCTGCCGGCCCGGTGCGCGGCAGCGGGCCCGCGGCACGGTCGGCAGGCGCTCCCGGTCCGGCGGCGGCGGCACAGTTGGCAGCGGCTGTAGTCGCCCTCGGTCTTGCGTCGTAGGGCGGTCTCGACGTCGGCGAGGGTCACCCGCGCGCAGGCCGTGACCCGGGCCGTCGCTTCGGTGCGCGCGGCGGGCTCGTCGCCGACGGCGGGGGCCGTGGCGGTCCGTCGCGGCTGCTCGCACCGCCCCTCGGCGAGGACCCGTCACGCGGCCGTGGCCGCGCGGCGCTGGCAGGCGACGCAGTACCGCGTGTACGGCAGGATTTCCAGGCGCTCCCCCGGGACGGGCTTGCCGCAGCCCAGGCAGGCGCCGTAGGTGCCGTCCTCGACCCGGGCGAAGGCTTCGTCGATCTCCTTGAGCACGCGTTCGATGGCGGCCAGCTGCGCGGCCATCAGCTGGTCGTCCGCCTGGCCGCTCTCGTCGAGGGCCCGGAGCTGGATCAACCGCGTGGTGCGGGCGTGGCCGAGGCGCAGCCGTGCCTCGTCGGCGGTCAGCCGCTCGGGGCGGGGTTCGGTGCGGGGTTCGGTGCGGGGGGCGTCGAGCGACACGGTGAGTCCCTTTCTCAGCTGGGCCGCGGTACGGCGGACACCGGGCCGAAGGGGCCCGGTCGTCCCCAACCATGGCCGGGCCGCGTACGGAAGCCCATCGGGCGCAGGCCCCATTTGCGCGCGGACGCGGGGCCCACCGGGCGCGGCGCCGGGGCGGCCGTATGGGTGCGTCGCGCCCCGGAAATGGGGGTCGGCCCCCATCGACCCGGCGGGTGCGGGCGGGGCAGGCTGGTCGTCCGCCCGGCCGCGACCTGGGCCGCGGCTCCCGCCGAGGGTGCGCGCGATGACCGACAGTGGAGGCGTGGCAGCCGACGCGTCGCAGAAGGAGGCGTACCCCCCGGTGTCCCTGTTCTGGCGGATCTTCGGGCTCAACGCCGTGGTGCTGGGCTTCGCCACGGCGCTGCTGCTGCTGGCTCCGGTGACCGTGTCCGTGCCGGTGCTGCTGACCGAGGCCGTGATCCTGGTGGGCGGCCTGGGCGTGATGCTGGTGGCCAACGGCGCCCTGCTGCGCTGGGGCCTGGCACCGCTGGACCGGGTCACGAAGCTGATGACCACCGTCGACCTGCTGCGCCCCGGCCAGCGGCTCCCGGTGTCCGGCGGCGGCGAGGTCCCCGAGCTGGTCCGCACCTTCAACGCCATGCTGGACCGGCTGGAGAACGAGCGGGCCACCAGCAGCGCCCGCGTCCTGCTCGCCCAGGAGGCGGAGCGGCGCCGCATCGCGCAGGAGCTGCACGACGAGGTCGGGCAGAGCATGACCGCGATCCTGCTGGTCCTGGGGCGCGCCGCGGACGACGCCGACGAGCCGCTGCGCGACGAGCTGCAGCAGGCGCAGGAGATCACCCGGGAGAGCCTGGACGAGGTCCGTCGCCTGGTGCGCCGGCTGCGGCCCGGTGTGCTGGACGACCTCGGCCTGATCAGCGCGCTGTCCTCGCTCACGCACGACTTCGCCACCCATACGGGGCTGCGGGTGCTGCGCCGTTTCGACCCCGGCCTGCCCGCCCTGGACCCGGAGACCGAACTGGTCCTCTACCGGGTGGCGCAGGAGGGTCTGACCAACACCGCCCGGCACGCGGACGCCACGCGGGTCGAGGTGAGCCTGGCCCGGGCCGGCGACGCGGTGACGCTCACCATCGCCGACGACGGCCGCGGCATCGAGGCGGCGTGCGAGGGCGCCGGCATCCGCGGCATGCGGGAGCGGGCCCTGCTGGTCGGGGCCGCCCTCGACATCACCTCGGCACCCGGCGCCGGCACCCGCATCCGGCTCACCGCACCCGTCACCAGGAAGCAGCCGTGACCATGCCCGACCCGAAGATCCGCATCCTGCTCGCCGACGACCACGCGCTGGTACGCCGCGGGGTGCGGCTCATCCTCGACCGGGAGCCGGACCTGGAGGTGGTCGCCGAGGCCGGGGACGGCGCGGAGGCCATCGACATGGCGCGGACCCACGACGCCGACCTGGCGGTCCTGGACATCGCGATGCCCCGCCTCACCGGCCTCCAGGCCGCCCGCGAGCTGTCCGCGCTGCGACCGGGCCTGCGCATCCTGATGCTGACGATGCACGACAACGAGCAGTACCTGTTCCAGGCGCTGAAGTCGGGAGCCTGCGGTTACGTGCTGAAGTCGGTCGCCGACCGTGATCTGGTCGCCGCCTGCCGGGCCGCGATGCGCGACGAGCCGTTCCTGTACCCGGGCGCCGTGACCGCGCTGATCCGCAACTACCTGGACCGGGTCCGGCACGGTGAGGAGAGCGCCGACCACGTCGTCACCCCGCGCGAGGAGGAGGTCCTCAAGCTCGTCGCCGAGGGGCACTCCTCGAAGGAGATCGCCGAGATCCTCTTCATCAGCGTCAAGACCGTCCAGCGGCACCGGGCGAACCTGCTGCACAAGCTGGGCCTGCGCGACCGCCTGGACCTGACCCGGTACGCCATCCGCGCCGGTCTCATCGAGCCCTGACGGCCCACGGAGCCCCGGGCTCCCCCGGCCCGACAGCCCACCACGAAAGAGGACGGTGCATGCGCGGGCGGCTCGCGACAGTGCTGACCGTCCTGCTGAGCGTCCTGCTGCCCCTGGTCCCTGCCTGGCCCGCGGACGGCGTCCACGTCGGCCCCGGTGGTCCCCTCGCGGCGACCGCCGCCACGGAAGTGCCGCACCCCGCCCTGGACCTGCACGCGGACGACGGGTGTACACCGGTCTGCGCCGCCCAGCCCCGGGCCCGGCACGACCAACCGGGCGAGCGCCCTACGGCACCGGACCACTACGCGACCACCACCGCGCACGGCGCGGGCACTGTCCCCGGCGCACACACACGGACGGCGGCCGCGCCCGGTCCGGTGCCGGTCTCCCCCGGCCGCACGAGCCACGACGGCGGTCGGGCACCGCCCGTCTCCTCCGGCCTGTGAGACACCTCGAACCCCCCGACCTTTCACCTTCTTCCGCCGCGGCCGCGCTCGGCCGCCGCCGCGGCGTGCCCGCCGGAGGCCCGTGTTGAAACGCTCCCGTCCCCCTTCCCGCCCTCGTACGCGCTCGCGGTCCCGTTCCCGTCCCCGTTCCCTGAATGTCCGTGCGCTCGTCGCGCTCGCCGTGATGGCCGCGTCCGTGGCCATCGCCCTGACCATGCCGATCCGCCTCGGGCTCGACCTGCGCGGCGGCACCCAGATCGTGCTGGAGACCAAGTCCACCGAGACCACCGAGGCCGACCGGGAGGCCACCGACCGCACCGTGGAGGTGCTGCGCGGCCGCATCGACGCACTCGGTGTCGCCGAGCCGACCGTCGTCCGCTCAGGCGAGAACCGCGTCGTCGTCGAGCTGCCGGGCGTACAGGACCCGAAGCAGGCCGCCGACGTGCTGGGCCGCACCGCACAGCTCACCGTCCACTCGGTGCTCGGCGCGGCGGAGAACGCCACGGACGCCAAGGACGGCGAGCGGGTGCTGTCCAACGAGTCCGGGCAGTACCTGCGGCTGAAGGACGCCACGCTGACCGGGCAGGACGTCAAGGGCGCCGACGCCCGCTTCGACCAGCAGAGCGGCGCGGGCTGGCACGTCACCGTCGACTTCAAGGACGCCGGCGGCGACCGCTGGGCCCGGGCGACCGGCGAGGCGGCCTGCCACCCGGCCGGCGATGCCCAGCGCCGGGTCGCCATCGTGCTCGACAACAAGATCATCTCCTCGCCGCAGGTCGACCCCTCCGTGGCCTGCGGAGCGGGCATCACCGGCGGCTCCACGCAGATCACCGGCTCCTTCGACGACGCGGAGGCCCGCGAACTGGCCCTGCTCATCAAGGGCGGCGCCCTTCCCGTGCCGGTCGAGACCATCGAGCAGCGCACCATCGGTGCCACCCTGGGCGACGAGGCCATCTCGGCCGGCGCCTGGGCCGCCGTCATCGGAACCGCGCTGACCGCGCTGTTCATCATCGTCGTCTACCGGCTCATGGGCTCCCTGGCCGCAGTGGCACTGCTCTGCTACGGCCTGATCTCCTACGCCGCTCTGGCCGCGATCGGCGCGACCCTCACCCTGCCCGGCCTCGCCGGCTTCGTCCTGGCGATCGGCATGGCGGTGGACGCCAACGTCCTCGTCTTCGAACGGGCCCGCGAGGAACAGGCCGCCCGTACCCGTCCGAGCACGCGGTCGGCGCTGACCGCTGGTTTCCGCAGCGCTTTCAGCGCGATCGCCGACTCCAACATCACCACGCTGATCGCCGCCGCCCTGCTGTTCTTCCTGGCCTCCGGCCCGGTGAAGGGCTTCGGCGTCACCCTCGGGATCGGTGTGCTGGCCTCCATGGTCAGCGCCCTGGTGATCACCCGCGTGCTGGCCGAGTTCGCCGCGGGCCGCCCGGCCGTCTTCCGCCGCCCGCGCATCACCGGCATCTCCTCCACCGGTCCGGTCCGTGACGCCCTGCTGCGCCGCGACCCGTTCCTGATGCGTCGGCCGCGTCGCTGGCTGGCGGCCTCCCTGGTCGTCCTCGTGGTGGCGGGCTCCGGCATCCTGGTGCGGGGCCTGAACTTCGGCATCGAGTTCACCGGCGGGCGGCTCATCGAGTACTCCACCGCCACCCAGGTCGATCCCGACCGGGCCCGGAATGCCCTCGCCGACGCGGGCTTCCCGCGCGCCGTCGTCCAGTCCTCCGGCGACAGCGACCTCACGGTGCGCATGGAGGAGCTGACCGACGCCGAGGCGGCGACCGTCACCAAGACCGTCGCCGATCTGGGCGGCGGGACGGAGAGGGTCCGCGACGAGCTGATCGGCCCGAGCCTCGGCGAGGAACTGCGCCGGGACGCCCTGATCGCCCTCGGCCTGGCCCTGGCCGCCCAGCTGGCGTACCTCGCGGCCCGGTTCCGCCTGCTGTTCGGCACGGCGGCGGTCGGCGCGCTCGCCCACGACGTGGTCATCCTGGTAGGTGTGTTCGCCTGGCTGGGCAAGCCGGTCGACGGGGTGTTCCTGGCCGCGCTGATGACCGTGATCGGCTACTCGGTCAACGACTCGGTGGTTCTCTTCGACCGCGTGCGGGAACTGCTGGGCCGGGAGCGGAAGACACCGTTCGACCGGCTCACCAACGACGCGATCCTGCAGACCCTGCCGCGCACGGTCAACACGGGCATGGGCGCGGTGCTCATCCTCGCCTCGCTGGCGATCCTCGCCGACGGCTCGCTCACCGACTTCGCGCTCGCGTTGCTGATCGGCGTGGGAGTCGGCACGTACTCCTCGGTCTTCACCGCCTCCCCGCTGGCCATCGAGCTGCACGGCCGCGACGCGGGGTCCCGCTCCGCGCGCCGCAAGGGACGCAAGGCACGCAGCACGGGGAAGTCCGGAAGGCCCGGCAGACCGAGGAAGGACGGCAAGCGCGTACCGGCGAGCCGCACGGAACGGCAGGAGGTCCCGTAGCGGCCGGCGGGTCCCGCGGGGGGACCATTTCGCTCAGAGGGGCGCCCTCGCTCAGAGGGGCGCCCTCGCTCAGAGGGGGCCGGTGAAGTGCTCCCCCACCAGGGTCCGCACCAGGTCCGGGTCGCCGGCGATCAGCGCGTCCAGCAGGGCCGTGTGCTCGTGCGCGTCGGCGATCAGGTCGGCCCGGCCGCGTACGGCGGAGGTGCCGGCCGGCGGCCACTGGGCACGGCGGTGCAGGTCACCGGCGATGTGCACGAGCTGGTCGTTGCCGGCCAGCGCGAGCACCGCGCGGTGGAAGGCGCGGTCCGCCTCGGCGTAGGTGGCCGGGCAGCCGGCGGACGCGGCCCGGACGGCGGCCTCGGCGAGGGGGCGCAGCTCCGCCCAGCGCTCGGCGGGCACCGTACGGGACAGGCGCAGCCACACCGGGACCTCGATCAGCGCCCGGACCTCGGCCAGCTCGGCCAGTTCGCGGTCGCCGCGCTCGACGACGCGGAAGCCCCGGTTGGGGACGACCTCGACGGCGCCTTCCAGGGCGAGCTGCTGCATGGCCTCCCGTACGGGGGTGGCCGAGACCCCGAACCGATCGCCGAGCGCGGGCCCCGAGTAGACCTCGCCGGGCCGGAGCTCGCCGGTGACCAGCGCGGTGCGCAGGGCGTCGAGGACCTGCCCGCGTACGGAGGAGCGCTGGACGAGGGGGCGCGGGCGGGGCGGCGGGGGTTCGCTGTGGGTGTGCTCGCCGCGGGCGGGGCCGCCCCGCGCGCGCGGGGGCCCCCCCGGGGGCCCGGGCCACCCATCTGCTGGGCGCCGACACCGAGGGTGCGCAGCGACTGGCGGACATCGACCCG
>NZ_JBHXNW010000048.1:0-23460 GCF_042717365.1 Streptomyces sp. NPDC058534 | reverse complement strand
CCCCACCGATATAAACCCCTCGCTCTGCGCCGGCCGCGTCTGTTGTGTAAACGCCCCCGGGGGGGGGGGGGGGGTGCGCTGTGGGTGGGCCCGCGGGGGGGGGCCCCGACCGGTTCTCCGGCGCCGCGCGTCCTGGCCCGGTCCACGTTCCCGGCCCGGTCCACGTTCCCGGCCCGGTCCACGTTCCCGGCCCGGTCCACGTCCCCGGCAC
Source organism: Streptomyces sp. NPDC058534 (assembly GCF_042717365.1). Lineage (NCBI taxonomy): Bacteria > Bacillati > Actinomycetota > Actinomycetes > Kitasatosporales > Streptomycetaceae > Streptomyces > Streptomyces sp. NPDC058534. Next base: position 23,249 of record NZ_JBHXNW010000048.1, on the reverse strand, counting down.
GTGGCTGGGCCGGCACCCGCACCTGGGCGGCGGCCTCCGCCTCAGGGGCACCCTGCGCGCTGGGCCTCACGGGTCCTCCTGTGGGACGTGTCGGTACTTGGGGTCATTACGGCGGGTTGTCACCTGTCCGTCAAGCACCATAAGGGCAGGGGCCGTCAGTTCACATCCCAAACATCTTGGGTAAGGTAAGGCTTACCTTTAAGCTGCCCGTTCTTCCGGCCCGGATCGGTGGTCCCGCATGCCTGTCGCCCGCTCGGCCCTCACGGACGCCTACGCGCGCCTGGCGGCGGCCCTCCCGGGACTGGGCGTCACCGAGCTGGACGCGGACGGCGAGGTCCCGCGGGGCGGCGGCTGGGTCACCGCCGACGCGCTCGCCGCGGGCGGGACGGAGCTGACGGAGTTCCTCGCCTGGGACGAGGCGCAGGTGCTGCGGGACTACGGGCAGCGGGCCCGCCCGGACGTGCTCGCGAGCTTCGGACTGCACCGGTACGCGTGGCCGGCCTGCCTGCTGATCACCGTGCCGTGGTTCCTGCACCGCAGGGTGCCCCGCTACCCCGCGGCCCGCGTCGCCTACGACCGCACCGCCGACGGGCTCCCGCTGGGCCGCATGGCGGTGCGCGGGTCGGGCTTCGCCTGCCTGCCGGGTGACCCGGCCGCCGCCCTGCCCGGCGCCCGGGTGGTCGCCGACGAGGAGGCGCTGCGCGCCGAGGTACGGGCCTCGGTCGCCGAGCACCTGGAGCCGGTCCTGGCCGGATTCGGCCCCCGCATGCGGCGGCGCGGACGCGCCCTGTGGGGCATGGCGACCGACGAGGTCGTGGAGGGCCTGTGGTACGTCGCCCACCTGCTCGGCGAGCAGGAGCGGGCGCGGCACGAGCTGGAACTGCTGCTGCCGGGCGCGACCAAGCCGTACGTCGGCGACGCGGCCTTCCGCGAGCTGAAGGGGCCGGACGGCGAACCGCTGCACACCCGGGACCGGGCGAGCTGCTGCATGTTCTACACCCTGCGCCCCGAGGACACCTGCGCCACCTGCCCGCGCACCTGCGACGCGGACCGGGTGAACAAGCTGCTCGCCACGGCGGGTTGAGCCGTTACGCGTCGCGGCAGGTTTCCGCCGAACCACTCGTACGGGCGGTCTTCTTCGAACTCAACTCCTGCCCGTCATGCGGCAGTTCGAGCAGAGTGCCGCCCTGGGTACCCCCTCGCACCCCCTTGGCGGCCTCTTGCCCCGAAACCCTCTGAGGGCAGCTGGGTTTGGGCCACCATGGCGGGCGTCACGCCCTATCCCACTGCAAGGGACCCCAGATGAGATTGACCGACATATCGCTGAACTGGCTGCTTCCGGGCGCCGTGCTGCTCCTGGGCATGCTGGCGGCGGTGGCGGTGCTCGCGCGCGGCAAGCGTTCCCCGGGGAAGGACGCGGGCGCGGACGACTCGTGGGAGCGGATGGAGGAGCGGCGCAGGCGCAAGGAGGCCCTCTACGGCACCGTCTCCTACGTCCTGCTCTTCTGCTGTGCCGCGGTCGCCGCGGCGCTCTCCTTCCACGGTCTGGTCGGCTTCGGCGAGCAGAACCTCGGCCTGAGCGGCGGCTGGCAGTACCTGGTCCCGTTCGGCCTCGACGGGGCGGCGATGTTCTGCTCCGTGCTCGCGGTGCGCGAGGCCAGCCACGGTGACGCGGCGCTCGGCTCGCGCATACTCGTGTGGACCTTCGCGTTCGCCGCGGCCTGGTTCAACTGGGTGCACGCGCCCCGCGGCCTCGGCCACGCGGGTGCCCCGCACTTCTTCGCGGGCATGTCCCTGTCGGCGGCCGTGCTGTTCGACCGGGCCCTCAAGCAGACCCGCCGAGCCGCGCTGCGCGAACAGGGCCTGGTGCCGCGTCCGCTGCCGCAGATCCGCATGGTGCGCTGGCTGCGGGCCCCCCGGGAGACGTACCGCGCCTGGTCGCTGATGCTCCTCGAAGGCGTGCGCAGCCTCGACGAGGCGGTCGAGGAGGTGCGCGACGACCGGCGCCAGAAGGAAGAGACCAAGATGCGGCGGCGCGAGCAGGAGCGCCTGGAGCGGGCCCAGCTCAAGGCGATCAGCCGGGGCCACGGCCACCGGGGCTTCCCCGGCCGCGGCGGCCGTCAGGTCGAGGTGCAGCAGGTGGAGCGGGGCACCGAACGCGCCACCGCGGAGCCTGCGATATCGGCTCCGGAGCTGCCCGTGCGCCGGCGTCCCTCCCTCCAGCCCGTGCGGGGCGGGACCGACCAGGTCACCGTCGACCTCACCGCGGAGGACGACACGCAGGCCCTGCCGCGCCTGGACTCCCTGGAGCGCAAGCTCAAGGACCTGGAGCAGCAGTTCGGCTGACGGACCGCACGCGGATGTGAAGCCGCCTGACGCGCCGGTCCGCCGGCGTCTCAGGCGGCTTCGGCGTCCAGTTCGAACCAGACAGACTTGCCCACCTCGCAGGGCCGTACGCCCCAGTCGTCGGCGAGTGACCGCACCAGGACCAGGCCTCTGCCGTTGGTGCTCTCCTCCGGGTCCGGGGTGCGCGGCCGCGGCGGCCGGCCGACATAGTCCCGTACCTCGACCCGCAGCGCGTGCGGGCCGACCGTGGCGGTCAGGACGGCGCCCTCGTCGGTGTGGACCAGTGCGTTGGTGACCAGCTCGCTGGTGAGCAGCTCGGCTATCTCCGACTGTCCGGGCCCGCCCCAGTGCCGCAGCAGCTCACGCAGGGCCCGCCGGGCCTCGGGCACCGCCCGCAGGTCCGCCCGGCCGAGCCGCCGCCTCAGGTCCGGCGCGGCCCGCTTCCTCATGTCCCCCGTCGGCGTGCTGATGTCGTCTCCCCCTTCTGGTCGTGCGTCTTCACGGTCGAACAACTTCACGGGGGAAGCCTTGCCCGTTCGGGCGCCCGGCAGTCATACCGATTGGCGGCGACCGCCACGTCCGGTCACGGCCGGGGCACGTTGCGCAGGTTCGAGCGGGCCATCTGGACCATGCGTCCGACCCCGCCGTCCAGGACGATCTTGGAGGCGGACAGGGCGAAGCCGGTGACCATGTCGGCGCTGATCTTCGGCGGGATGGACAGTGCGTTGGGGTCGGTGACGACGTCGACGAGGGCCGGGCCCTTGTGCTTGAACGCGGCCTTCAGCGCCCCCGCCAGATCCTTGGGCTTCTCCACCCGCACCCCGAAGACGCCGCACGCCTCGGCGACGGCGGCGAAGTCGGGGTTCTTGTTGCCCACGCCGTGCGAGGGCAGGCCGGCGACCAGCATCTCCAACTCGACCATGCCGAGCGCGGAGTTGTTGAAGAGGACGACCTTCACCGGCAGATCGTGCTGGACCAGGGTGAGGAAGTCGCCCATCAGCATGGTGAACCCGCCGTCGCCGGACATCGAGACGACCTGCCGGCGCCGGTCGGTGAACTGGGCGCCGATCGCCATGGGCAGCGCGTTCGCCATCGAGCCGTGCGAGAACGAGCCGATGATGCGGCGCCGCCCGTTGGGTGAGATGTAGCGGGCGGCCCAGACGTTGCACATGCCGGTGTCCACCGTGAACACCGCGTCGTCGTCGGCCAGGTCGTCCAGCACGGCGGCGACGTACTCGGGGTGGATCGGGACGTGCTTGTCGACCTTGCGGGTGTACGCCTTGACGACGCCCTCCAGCGCGTCCGCGTGCTTCTTCAGCATCCGGTCGAGGAAGCGGCGGTCCTTCTTCTCCCGCACGCGCGGGATCAGACAGCGCAGGGTCTCCCGGGCGTCGCCCCACACCGCGAGGTCCAGCTTGGAACGCCGGCCCAGGCGCTCGGGCCGGACGTCGATCTGGGCGATCTTCACGTCGTCGGGCAGGAAGGCGTTGTACGGGAAGTCCGTGCCGACCAGGATCAGCAGGTCGCACTCGTGGGTGGCCTCGTAGGCGGCGCCGTAGCCGAGCAGACCACTCATCCCCACATCGAACGGATTGTCGTACTGGATCCACTCCTTGCCGCGCAGGGCGTGCCCCACCGGGGACTTGATCTTCTCGGCGAACTCCATCACTTCGGCGTGCGCCCCCGCCGTGCCGCTGCCGCAGAACAGGGTGACCCTGTCGGCGTCGTCGATCATCCGCACCAGCCGGTCGATCTCCTCGTCGCCGGGCCGGACGGTCGGCCGGGAGGTGACGAGTGCCGTTTCGGCGGCCTTCTCCGGGGCGGGCTCGTCCGCGATGTCGCCGGGCAGCGAGACGACACTGACGCCGCCCTGGCCGACGGCGTGCTGGATGGCGGTCTGGAGCAGCCTGGGCATCTGCTTCGGGCTGGAGATCAGCTCGCTGTAGTGGCTGCACTCGCGGAACAGCTGGTCGGGGTGGGTCTCCTGGAAGAAGCCCAGGCCGATCTCGCTGGACGGGATCTGCGAGGCGAGGGCGAGGACGGGGGCCATGGAGCGGTGGGCGTCGTAGAGCCCGTTGATGAGGTGGAGGTTGCCGGGACCGCAGGAGCCGGCGCACGCGGCCAGCTTCCCGGTGATCTGGGCCTCCGCGCCGGCGGCGAAGGCGGCGGTCTCCTCGTGCCGGACGTGCACCCATTCGATGCCCTTGTGCCGGCGCACGGCGTCCACGACCGGGTTCAGGCTGTCGCCGACGACTCCGTAGAGGCGTTCGACCCCGGCGCGGGTGAGGATGTCGACGAACTGTTCCGCGACGTTCTGTTTGACCATGGCTCTACGTATGGCACAGCGAGCGGCCTCACGCCTCCCAAACGGCGGCTGCCGTACGGTCGTCCGCGTACCCCTTGACCCGGACGCCGGTGTCGGCGAGGAACTCCCCGAGTCCGGGCGGGGGGCGGCCCGTCCACCGCCGCGCGAGGAGTCCGCCCAGCTCCGGCTCGCTCAGCAGCGGCTCGGCCAGGCCCGTGGTGCACATCAGCAGCACATCACCCGGCCGGGCTACGGAGGCCCGGAAGCGGAACGGCCGGCGGGGCGGCTCGTCGGGCGGCCCGTCGTGGGCGCCGGGGGGTGTGGTGATACCCAGATCCATGGTGAGCCGGTCGCCGTCGGGCGTCTGGCTCGGCCGGTCGGCGGGCGTGCCCCTGGGCAGCGAGCCGAAGCCGAGAACGGGCTCGCCGGTGACGTCGCCCGCGCTCGGCTCCATGTCCCGCCAGGCGCCGTCCCGCAGCCTCAGCAGTCCGCCGGGGCCGACGCCGAAGAACACCCTGGTACGGCAGGCGGGGTCGGCGGGGAGTATCAGGCAGCGCAGGGAGGCGGCGTACTCCTGCGGGGACAGGCCCTGTTCGGCGGCGCCCGCGCGGAGCCGGCCGAGGCTGCGGTCGGTGAGGCGGTGCAGGCCGGACTTGAGGTCGCCGCGCCGGGCGGCCCGCAGGTCCTCGGCGAGCCGGGCGTGGCTGCGGCCCACGGCGCCGCCGATCCACCGGCAGACCTCGGCCGCCGCGCGGTGCGCCCCGGCGGTCGCGCGGGTGCCGGTGGCCATCGCCACCAGGACCAGCGCGTGCTCGCCAGCGCCGAACCGGGCGACGAGCAGCGCGTCGCGCCGCGGCTCGCCCCGGTACCGGGCGGAGTCGCCGCGCGCCGAGACGGCCCGCAGGACGCACGTCCCGTACCGGGCGCCGTCAAGGACGGTGTCCGGCACCAGGTCGTCGAGCCCGTCGGGGTCGGCGGGCGGCAGGGCGGTGGGCTCGGCGTCGTAGGTGGGCGGCCCGGACCCGACGAAGTCCCGCGCGGGCCCGGCGCCCGGTTCCGGCAGCGGCCGCGGCGCCACCGAAGGAAGGAACGGCGGCGGCAACGGCGGCAGCCCCGCCTCCGTCGGCTCCCGGAGATCCGCGGGCCCACTCCCGGAGGCGGTACGCCCCTGCGGCTGTCCGGGCGCCGCGTCCGGCGACGGGAGTGGCGGGGGCGGCTCGGGCTGCGGGGACGCGGGCGGCGGAGGCTGCCAGGGCGGCGCGGGCTGCGGGCGCTCCGGGGACGACGTCCCGGGGCGCGGTGGGTCAGGGGGCCGAGGGTCGTTCATGGGCCTCGCCGGGCCCGGGCGGGGCGCGGGCTGTGGGACGGCCGGGGGCGTCGCGGATCGCGGAGGGGCCGGGGGACGCGAATCGTCCGGGGGTCGTGGCGGCCGTAGGGCGTCCGGGGAAGGGACGGAGCCCGGGCCGTCCGTGCGCTGTGTGCTGTCCCGGGGCGAGGCGGGGTGTAAGCCGTCCGTCGGCTGTGGAGTGGGTCGCGGGTGGTCCGGGCGCGGGGGCGCCGGGGTCCCGGTGGGTTGGGACGGGAAGTTCGCCGGGGCGGTCGGTGTCGTGGGTGTGGGTTCCCAGGGGGCCTGCGGTGGAGGCGGGCCGCCCCGGGGGCCGGGGACGGTGGGCGGGCGCGTGGCCGAACCGTCCGTCACCGTGTCCGACGCCGAGGCGAAGCGGTCGTCCAGGGAATCGGGTGCGGCCGTGGGGCCGGTGTCGTCGGTGGAGTCGTCGTACAGCTGCCCCCACCAGTCGTCCTCAGGACCGGTGGGCCTTCCCCCCTGCTGACTCATGCTCCTGATTGTCCACCGACGGGGCCGGATGGAAACGGGGCATCCGGAAATTCCGGCGGACCGGCACGCGCCGGGCGGCGTATCGCGGGACGGCTCGAACAGGGTTGCGAGGTGAAGTGGCCGAGCGGTCCCACCCCCCACGGGAGAACCGCTCGGCGTCGCCACCTTGGCAGAGTGACCGGCGGTACGGCGATGATGTGCGGAGGCGGGTTTGCGCCGTGGCCGTATTCCGCCACGGACGCTGGTTCTCGGGGAGGGACGACGGCTGATGCTGGGAGTGCTGGGGCTGGAGGACACGCACGAGTCGGCGTACCGGGCGCTGGTGTCCCTGGGCGCCGCCGACGTGCCCGACCTGGCCAGGCGGCTGGCGCTGGGTGAGCGGGACACCGAGCGTGTGCTGCGCCGGCTGGAGCAGAACGGACTGGCGGCCCAGTCCTCCGCCCGGCCCGGCCGGTGGGTCGCCGCGCCGCCGGGGGTGGCCCTGGGCGCGCTGCTCACCCAGCAGCGGCACGAGCTGGAGAAGGCGGAGCTGGCGGCGGCGCTGCTGGCCGAGGAGTACCGGGCGGCGGCGGCCGAGCCCGCGGTGCACGACCTGGTGGAGGTGGTGACCGGCGGCGCGGCGGTCGCCCAGCGTTTCCTCCAGCTCCAGCTGGGGGCGACCGAGGAGGTGTGCGCGCTGGTCACCGGCAACCCGGTCGCCGTCACCGGCATGGAGAACGACGCGGAGGAGCAGGCCACCGGACGCGGCGTCCGCTACCGGGTGGTGGTCGAGCGGTCGGTGCTGGACCAGCCGACCGGCATCACCGAGCTGACCGCCGCGCTGGGCCGCGACGAGCAGGTGCGGGTGGTGGACCGGGTGCCGACCAAGCTGGTGGTCGCCGACCGGGCGCTCGCCCTGGTACCGCTCACCGCGCGCTCCTCGGAGCCCGCCGCGCTGGTGGTGCACGCCAGCGGGCTCCTGGAGCTGCTGTCGGGCCTGTTCGAGGCGGTGTGGCGGGAGGCGCTGCCGCTGTGCCTGGGCGCCTCCGGCGTGACCGAGCACGGCCCGGACGCGCCCGACGGCACCGATCTGGAGATCCTCTCCCTGCTGCTGGCCGGGCTCACCGACGCCAGCGTCGCCAAGCAGCTCGACCTGGGCCTGCGGACCGTACAGCGCCGGGTGAAGCGCCTGATGGAGCTGACCGGGGTCACGACCCGGCTCCAGCTGGGCTGGCACGCCTACGAACGGGACTGGGTGGCCAGGAAGCGCTGACCACCCGGCCGCTCACACCCGCCTCCGCCGCGGACATCTGCGGATGGGGCCGGTCTCCTGCACCCTGGACAGATGGGAGCGTGGGACCTCCTGCTGGCCGGCCTGGTCATCCTGCTCGGGCTGTGCGGCGTCCTGTTTCCCGGCGTGCCCGGGTCGTGGCTGGTGTGGGCCGGGGTCCTGTGGTGGGCGCTGAAGGATCCGCAGCCGCTCGCGTGGGCCGTGCTCGTCGGCGCCACCGTCGTCCTGCTGCTGTCCCGGGCGGTGCGCTGGGCGCTGCCGACCCGCAGGCGCCGCCGGGACGAGGCGATGCGCCGGCTCACCGCGTACGGCGGCGCGGGCGCGGTCATCGGCTTCGTCCTGGTCCCGGTGCTCGGCGCGATCCCCGGCTTCATGGGCGGCATCTACCTCGCCGAGCGGCTGCGGCTCGGCCGGCACGGCGAGGCGAGGGCGGCGCTGCGGACGGCGATGCGCTCGGGCGGCGCCGACGTACTGGCGGAGCTGTTCGCCTGCCTGCTGATCACCGGGGCGTGGGTGGGGGCGGTACTGGCCGGCGGCTAGGAACGGCCGGACCGGCCGTCCAGGGCGCCCTCCAGGGTGAGCAGCCGGGTCTTGCGGTCCAGGCCGCCCGCGTATCCGGTCAGGGCGCCGTCGGCGCCGATCACCCGGTGGCAGGGGCGCAGGATCAGCAGCGGGTTGGCGCCGATCGCGCCGCCGACGGCCCGGACCGCGGGCCGGGAGGCCCCGACGCGCGCGGCGATCGCGCCGTAGGTCGTGGTCGCCCCGTAGGGCACGTCGTCGAGGGCGGCCCACACCCGTTCCCGGAAGGCGGTGCCCTCGGCGCGCAGCGGCAGCCTGAAGTCCGTCAGCTCACCGGCGAAGTAGGCGGCGAGCTGCTCCTCGGCCGCGCGGAAGGGCCCGGTGTCGTGCCGCCAGCCGTCCTGGACGCTCCGGCCGCCCTTCTGCCCGGGCACGGACAGCGAGGTGAGGGCGCCGTCCGGGCCCGCGGTGAGGAGCAGCCGTCCGACGGGGCTGTCGGTCTCGGTCCAGTACGTCACGGACGTGCCGGTGGTCGTCGTGGTCGTCGTGGTCATCGGTCCTGCTCCCAGTCTCCTGCTGCACGCAGGTGGTTCACAGCGTACGAGCGCCAGGGGCGCCAGCTGTCGGGCACGGTCGGGTCGGGCGGGGCGGCGTCGGGGTCGCCGAGGGCGCGGGTGCGGACGACCGCGGCCGTCCCGGCGTCCATGCCGGGCACGGCGAGCAGGGCGCGTTCGGCGTCGTCCCGGTCGGCGCCCGGGTCCAGGCGTACGGTGCCGTCGGCGAGGGCGGCGGCGAGCGCGCCGACGGGGCCGTCCGGCTCGGCGTCGGCGAGGACCGCCGGTTCGGGGAAGAGGTGGGTGAGGGTGCCGCAGGGCGCGTCGAGGGCCTTGCCGTACCGCTGGACCAGCCGCTCGGCGGCCGCGCGCCCGGCCAGGGCCCGGACGGCGAGTTCGTCGGGGTCGGCGGTGCCGGGTGAGCGCAGCCCGGGGCGGGCGGCGACCAGGGGGGCGAGGCGGGAGTCGGCGCCGAGGCGTTCGTCCACGGCGTACGGGTCGGCGTCCAGGTCGAACAGCCGCCGCAGGCGCTGCACCGAGGTGGTCAGGTCACGCAGATCGGTGAGGTGGAGGCGGGCGGCGAGCCAGCCACCGCCGTTGCCCTGGGCGCCCGTGCGCTCCTCGACGGCGACGATGCCGGTGCCGTACGGCAGCCGCAGGGTGCGCCGGTAGCGACGGTGGCCGGGCAGACCGCTGACCTCCTCGATTCCGGCGACGGCCTCCCGCTGGAGCAGGTCGAAGACGGGTCCGGCCTGGTAGGGGCCGCGGTGGGCGAGGCGCAGCGGGACGCCGGCGGACGGGGTGGCGGTGCGTCGGGAGGCGGCCCGGTCGGCTGCCGGGGCGGCGGCGCGGACGTCGCTCGGGGTGGCCGCGTACACGGCCCGGATGGTGTCGTTGAACTGCCGCACGCTGGCGAACCCGGACGCGAAGGCGATCTCGGTGACCGGCAGGCCGGTGGTCTGGAGCAGGACGCGCGCGGTGTGCGCCCGCTGGGCCCGGGCGAGGGCGACGGGCCCGGCGCCCAGCTCGGCGGTGAGCTGCCGCTGCACCTGCCGGGCGCTGTAGCCGAGGCGGACGGCGAGTCCGGCGACGCCCTCGCGGTCGACGACACCGTCACCGATCAGCCGCATGGCCCGGCCGACGACGTCGGCCCGGACGTTCCAGTCCGCCGATCCCGGCACGGCGTCGGGGCGGCACCGCCGGCAGGCCCGGAACCCCGAGCACTGCGCGGCGGCCGCCGTCGCGAAGAACCGCACGTTGCGCCGTTTCGGCGTGACCGCGGGGCAGCTGGGCCGACAGTAGATGCCGGTCGTGCGCACGGCGAAGAAGAACGCGCCGTCGAACCGGGCGTCCCGGCTGCGTACGGCCTCGTACCTGCTGTCCTCGTGCGCTGTGCGCTGTGCTGTGCGCTGTACTGTCTCGGTCACGCTGTCCAGTCTCCGCCAGTCCGGCGGACCGGGCTGGCGGAAATCGGACATGACATCCGGGGGTGACGGCGCCGGTGGCTACCTGGGCCGCAGGTGGCTACGGGTGCCGCAGGTGGCTACCGCGGGCCGCCGCCCCGCTTGGCCTCCATCGCCGCCCGGCCCATGGCGCCCCGGCGCTTCCACTCCTTGCGCATCTCCGCCCGCAGCCGGGCGTCGGTCTTGGCGACGATGCGCTGGTTCTCCCGCATCAGCTTGCGGTAGCTCTCCAGCCGCCGCTCGGGCAGCTCGCCGGAGTCGAGGGCACCAAGGACGGCGCAGCCCGGCTCGCGCTCGTGGGCGCAGTCCTGGAACCGGCAGCCGCGGGCCAGCTCCTCGATCTCGGCGAACACCTGCCCGACACCGCTGCTCGCGTCCCACAGGCCGACGCCCCGCAGTCCGGGGGTGTCGATCAGCACTCCGCCGCCGGGCAGGGCGAGCAGGTTGCGGGTGGTCGTGGTGTGCCGTCCCTTGCCGTCGACGTCCCGGATCCGCTGGACGTCCATGACGTCCTCGCCGAGCAGGGCGTTGGCGAGCGTGGACTTGCCGGCGCCGGACTGTCCGAGCAGCACCGCCGTGCCGCCGCCGACGAGGGCGCCCAGCACGTCGAGCCCTTCGCCCTGCTCGGCGCTGACGGAGAGCACCGGCACGCCGGGCGCGGTGGTCTCCACGTCCTGGACGAGATGCGACAGGGTCACCGGGTCGGGCACGAGGTCGGCCTTGGTGAGGACGACCACGGGCTGCGCCCCGGACTCCCAGGAGAGTGCCGGCTTGTGCAGCAGTGCCTCACCGCTCGAACTGGACATGGCCAACGCCAGGAACCGCTCGATCCGCCCAAGGTCGAGCTCGACGGCGAGCGACACACAGATGACGACGTGATCGATATTAGTGGCCAGCACCTGGCCCTCGGAACGCTTCGACGAGGTCGACCGCACGAAGGCAGTGCGACGCGGCAGCAGCGTCCGTACATACTGCGGCTCCCCGTCCGGGTCGACCGCAACCCAGTCCCCCGTGCACACGACCTTCATCGGGTCACGGGGAACGACGAACTCGGTGTCGGCACGGACAGTGCCGACCGGAGTGACAACATCGCAGAGCCCGCGATCGACGCGGACGACACGACCGGGCACAAGACCCTGGTCGGCATACGGAGCGAACTCGGCCTCCCAGCCCGCGTCCCAGCCGTACGGCGCGAGGGGATGCGAGGCGGACGAGGCGGATTCCAACAGAGAAGAGGAAGACAAGGGGTGACCCTTCACAAGGGCGGCCCCGGCACCGCGCCCGACGGGCACGGGAAGGAATGAGGTCAGCCGGCGGCCACGGAGGTGGACTTGACGAACTTCCGGATGCGGGCAACGCCCGTCGCAGCGACAGCCATCGGTCAACACCTCCCGATCATGCAGAACGAGTACCGCCGGCAGAGTAACCACCGAATCGCGCACAACCTTAGCCACCGCCTTGGGGATGCACCAGCCAATTACCGGCACCACACTTCGGTCTGATGAGGTCACACGGCCTGCAGACGGCGCGCGGCAACGGCCGGGCACGGGCCCGGCCTCCCCTGAGGTGCACTGGCGAAGGTGCCTTGCAACCCTGGCCAGCATCGCGAGCGCCCGATCCCTCACTCAGGATCGTCAGACCCGCCCTTGAGCGACGTGCCGGACAGACGGTCTTCCCCCACTCATACCCACCACCGCCGTTGAATGGAGGCATTCCCGTGAGCGTCCCGTACGCGAGCGCACTCGCCGAGGCCACACCCCTGAGCCACTGGCTGGACAGCGAGGAGGCGCCCGCGGCCTCTCCAGCGCTCGCCGAGGACACCACCTGTGATCTCGCCGTGGTGGGCGGTGGTTTCACCGGATTGTGGACGGCGCTGCTCGCCAAGGAGAGGGATCCGTCGTCGGACGTCGTACTGGTCGAAGCGCGCACGGCGGGCTGGGCCGCGTCCGGTCGAAACGGCGGCTTCGTCTCCTCAAGCCTCACCCACGGCATCGGCAGCGGCGCCGAACGCTGGCCGCGGGAGTTGGCCGAGCTGGAGCGCATGGGGCTGGACAATCTCGATGAGATCGAAGACACGCTGCGACGCTACGGCATCGACTGCGGCTTCCGCCGTGACGGCAAACTGTGGGCGGCGACCGAACCCCACCAGGTCCATGAGATCCAGGCGATGTGCGACCTCGCCGCTGCGCACGGGCGTCAGATCGACTTCCTGTCCCAGGACGAGATCCAGGCCGAGGTGCACTCCCCCACCTTCCTCGCCGGCGCCTCGACAGCGAAGGCTACGCGCTGACCGACCCGGCCAGACTCGTGTGGGGGCTGCGGGAAGTGTGCCTGCGCCTCGTGCGCATCTACGAGAACACACCGGTCCAGCGGATGCGCGAGGGTTCGTACAGCGTCCTCCTGGACACTCCGTACGGGCGGATCGGCGCCCGCCGCGTGGCGCTGGCCGCCAGTGTCTTCCCCTCCTTGCTGCGCAGGCTGCGCCTTTACACGGTGCCTGTCTACGACTACGTCCTGACCACCGATCCGTTCCACTACTACCGGCTCACCGACGCCCACCGCATCCTGTGGGGTGGCTATGACGCGATCTACCACTACGGCAACGGGCTCCGCGAGGAGCTCGACCAGCGGCCGGAGACCTTCGCCAAGCTCGCGGAGCACTTCTTCACCACCTTCCCTCAGCTGGCCGGGGTGAAGTTCAGCCATGCCTGGGGCGGCGCGATCGACACCTGCACACGGTTCACCGCGTTCTACGGGAAGGCCATGAGCGGCCGGGTGGCGTACGCGCTCGGCTACACCGGCCTCGGGGTGGCGGCCAGCCGGTTCGGGGCCGAGGTGATGCTCGATCTGCTGTCCGGCGAGGAAACCGCTCGGACCCGTCTGGACATGGTGCGCAACAAGCCGCTGCCGTTCCCCCCGGAGCCCGTGCGGTATGTGGGCGTGGAGCTCACGCGGCGGTCCTTGGACCGGTCCGACCGCAACGGCGGCCGTCGTGATCTCTGGCTGCGGACATTGGACCGGTTCGGGTTGGGATTCGACTCCTGAGCTTGACTCTGTCGGGGATCTTGACGGTTGAGGTCAGGTGCCGAGGGTGCGCCAGGACTTCGGTCGGGGTAATCCCTGCTGCTCCAGGAAGGTCTGGAAGGCGGTCGGTGGTCTTGGTGAAGAGAGGTCCTCGGCCTCTGACCGGCTGCTGAGTCGTTCAATGTTCACGGCGATGGCCGTGAGTGAGGTTCCCCCGAGAACGAGGCCGTCACGGAGGACGGCTCGTGTTCAGGATCCACTCGGGTGCCGGCGGAAGGCACCCGTGCTGGACGAGTGCGGCCTGCACCGTAAGGGGCCGAGGTCAGGAGTGGCCATGGTTGTGGCTGGGGCCACCGCCGATTCTGCCAGGCTTCTGGCCGGGGGCGACCACCACGAACTGGCCCATCAGGCCCTGATCCTCGTGGTAGAGCACATGGCAGTGGTACATGTACGGGAACCTGGGATCGCTGTGGTCGCGGAACCGCAGAGCGACGCGGATCGGCACGCCGGGTGGGGTGTGGACGGTGTCCTTCCAGCCCCCGAGTTCGGGCGGCGGCTGCTTCCCACCGACGGACAGGACCTGGAACTGGACATCGTGGACATGAAAGTTGTGCTGCACCGCGTCGTTGGTGGTGACCTCCCAGACCTCGGTGGTGTCCCGTGGAGCGGTGAAGTCGATGCGCCTCATGTTCATGGTCTTGCCATTGATGGAGAAGCCCGACAGCTCGAACGTGCGGTCAACTTTCCTGCTCTTGGCGGCCAGTGCGGGTGCCTCGGCCAGCCGCTTCGGCAGCTTGGGTGAGGGCGCCAGGCGGGACGCGGCCTGCAGTTGGAGAATGTCCAGGGTGTCGTCGCCCCCGTTGAAGCGGCGGTCCCAGAAGTTCAGATCGAGCTCTGGGGGAAAGCTGCGCAGAACGGCCCGCTCACCGGGCCGCAGGGTGACCACGATCTCGGCGCGCTCGGCCGGGGAGAGCTGGATGCGCCGCGTCTTGTGTGGGGCGGGCAGTAGCCCCCCGTCGGTACCGACGAGTGCGAACGGCCGGTCGTCGGCGAAGCCGAACCGGTAGAAGCGGGCGTCGGAGGCGTTGAGCAGCCGCAGCCGGATCCGCTCGGTCGTGACCCGGTGGTACGGCGCGGTGGTGCCATTGACACAGATCAGGTCGCCGAGGATGCCCACGCCGCTCATCCGGGGTGTGCTCGCGTCGAGCTGGTTGTCGCCGTCCAGCCGCTTGTCCTGCACGATGACGGGGATGTCGTCCACGCCGTAGCGGCTCGGCAAGGCGCCGCGGGCGACATCCGGCCCCTTGCCGGTGTCGGCCTCGTCGAGGATGAACATGCCCGCCATGCCGCGGTAGACGTGTCGGGCGGTGTGCCCGTGCGGGTGGGGGTGGTACCAGAGGGTGGCGGCCGGCTGGTCGATGGTCCAGGTCGGGGACCAGGTCCTGCCTGGTTCGACGGGCTGGTGCGGGCCGCCGTCCATCCGCGCGGGCAGATGCATTCCATGCCAGTGCAGGCTCGTCGTCTCGGGCAGGTCGTTGCGCAGGTTCACCATCACCGTGTCGCCGCGGGCGGCCCGCAGGGTCGGACCGAGGTAGGGGGCGTTGAGCCCCCAGGTCTCGGTCGCACGACCGGGGCGCAGGCGGTGCTCCCCCTTGGCCGCGCGTAGGTCGAACACCCGTCGGCCCGAGGAGTCGAGACGGCCGGTGTCCAGCGGTGGTATGGCGAGACGCTTGGTGAAATCGACCTCTCCGGCGGTGTTGGTGTCTGCCGTCGTGTACATCCATCCCACCACCCCGCCGGTGGCCGCCGCGGCGGCGGCCACGGTGCCCGCTCCGGCTTTCAACAAGGTGCGTCGGCTGATGCGGCGGTTCACGTCGTACTCCCAGCGGTGGTGCGGATGGCGTCGAATCGTGTGCGATTCGACGTGCGAAGAGGGCTGTGGTGGCAGCGGCCGATGTGTGTCGCAGGGCGGCGGGTTTCACAGATCCAGGACGAGCCGGGGGCCGTGCGCCCGCGACACGCACGGGTGGATGACGTCCCTGCGGTCGCGTTCATGGGGCTGGAGGACGTCGTCACGGTGGTCGGGCAGACCGTCGAGTACCCGGGTCGCGCAGCTGCCGCAGACCCCGTCCTCGCAGGAGAAGTCCAGAGTGGGCTCCACCTCCTGAAGGGCGGTCAGCAGGCTGGTGCCCACGGGCACCGGGACGACCCTGCCGCTGCGGGCGAGTTCGGCCTCGAAGGGCGTGTCCGGTCCCGCACCGGTCCGCGTGGTGGCGGCGAAGCGCTCCAGGTGCAGCCGGCCGTGGGGGCAGGCTGCGGGCATGGCCGCCGCGACCGCGTCCATCAGCGGAGCGGGTCCGCAGCAGTACACCGCGATGCCACGCGGCGCGCCGGCCAGGAGTCCGGCGAGGTCGGGGCGTGGATCGGTGTCCGAGACCGACACCAAGACCCGGTCCGGGTGGTCGCGCAGGAGATCGTCGGCGTAAGCCATGGCCCGCCGTGATCCGCCCCGGTAGACCAGCTGCCAGTCGGCGCCCCGGGACGCCAGCCGGAGGATCATCGGCAGGAGCGGTGCGATGCCGACGCCGCCCGCGAGGAACAGATAGGACGGGGCCTCGGCGAGGGGAAAGTGGTTGCGGGGGCCGCGCACCGCGACCGCCGCACCGGGGGCAAGGGTGTGCGCTTCGACGGAGCCGCCGCGGCCCCGCGGTTCGCGCAGCACCGCGATCCGGTAGGCATCCCGCTGCTCGGGGTCACCGCACAGCGAGTACTGGCGTACCGTCCCCGACGGCAGGACCAGGTCGACATGGGCCCCCGGCTGCCAGGCCGGCAGCTCGCCGCCGTCCGGGCGCCGCAGCTCCAGCTCCACGACCTGCTCGGCGGCTCGGCGGACGGCGGCCACGGTCACCGTCGTCTGCGCGGTGGGGACCCGCTGCGCACTCGGGCCTGCGGATCGAGCCGCCGCGGCCCGGCGACCCCAGCGGGTCCTGCCGCCGGGCTTGAAGACGGAGAGGAACACCGCGGTCCACAACAAAACCGTGAAGACAACCAGGCAGACCGCCAGGGCGAGGCCCGTGCCGCCGGGCTCCTGGGACGGCTCGAGAGCCCGGAGCTCCTGGATCCACTTGTGCTCGACGAACGCCGCGAACAGCGGCAGGCTCAGCGCGATGACGAATTTCAGCAGCACCCACCAGTGCCGGATCAACCCCCACGGCGTGCCCACGGAGAGGACGACACCGGTGATCAGGGCCAGCGCCATGCTCGGGATGACCAGCGTGAGGTCGAACAGGTGCATGATGTCGTACGCGGTACGCCGCGTTCCGTGACCGTCGGCGGTCAACCCCACGACGGAGATGACCACCATCGCCAGCGACAGCCCCAGCCAGCTGACGCTGAAGCCGATGTGCAGCATCAACCAGACCTTGCGCGCCCTGCGCCCCAACTGCGGGAAGCGCGGCTTCATCAGCACGGCAAGCACCGCCGACCCGAGCATCCCGCCCAGCGGCTCGTAGTTGCCGAAGCTGAAGAGGAACTGCAACGGGACGAAGACGAGGTGAAAGACGATCAGCGTCCGGCGGACGCGGACCCCGGACGCCGGCCGTCCCAGCGCCCATCCGGCGACGGCCACCAGCGGCGCCGCCAGCAGATACCCGACCACACCGGCCACCTGGAGCACAGGGAACGCGGGATCGGGGCGGACGTACAGGACGACAGCCTCGACCAGGCAGAAGAGGGCGAAGACGCCTTGCGCCGCCCGCAACGCACCGTTGTTCCGCCGACGCGGGGCGCCGTCCGGACCGGCGATCGGGCCGGGCGCCGTGGTGTGTTCCGGGGGCTGCGGGGGGCTATGAGGGTTCGTGTGCGACATGGCTTCAGCGTCGGCCGGGCGGCAGCCCCCGCACATCGCCTGTTCGCCGCCCACCGATCGGCGGAAAGGCGCAGACCGCACCCGTGCGCGTACAACAAAAGACTGACCCGTCCGGTTCGCGGTCCGGTTAGGGTCGTGCGCCATGGAACCCAGTCCCTGGTACGCGGCGGCCGTCAGACGCTTCCGCCCGGTCATCGAGGTGCTGGTCGCGGTTGCCGTGGCCGTCAGCACGGCTGCCCGGGACGGCGGTTCGGCGAACTTCGCCTACGTCGATCATCCCGGCGGACAGCCGCCCCTGTGGCTGGCCGCCGGCCTTGGGCTGCTGGTCGGCGCGGCGGTCTGGCAGCGACGACGCCGTCCAGAACTGCTGCTGATCGCCGCTCTTGCCGCCTTTGTGGCCCTGTCGGCGTGGATCGTGGTGATGCTCGCCCAGTTCACGCTGGCGGAGCGGACGGCCTCCTGGCGCAAGTCGGCGCTCGCCACCGCCGCCGTTCTGGCGGCGGTGATCGTCCCGGTCTGGCGGATGGGCGGCCCCGATGCCGGCGCCCCCATCGGCCTGGCGATCGGTGTCGTCCCGGCACTGATCGGACTGTACGTGGGGACACGCCGCGAGCTGCTGGCGGGGCTGCGCGAACGGGCCGAGCGCGCCGAGCGCGAGCAGCAACAGCGGGTGGAGCGGGCACGCAGCGACGAGCGCGCCCAGATCGCCCGCGATATGCACGACGTCGTCACCCACCGGGTGTCGCTGATCGTGCTGCATGCCACGGCCCTGGAGGCCACCAAAGGCGACAACGCCGTCACCATCGGCCGGCAGATCGGCGCCATCGGACGCGAGGCACTGACCGAACTCCGCTCGCTGGTGGGCGTGCTGCGCGCCGACGAGGCGGCGCCGACCGCGCCGCAGCCCGGTCTGGCCGACCTGGAGGCGTTGGTCGACGCCTCACGCCGGGCGGGCACGCCGGTCACCCTGGAGATGGCCGACGCCACCGCAGCGGCGGCCGCGGGTCTGCCCGCCCTGGTCGAGCACGCCGTCTACCGCGTCGTCCAGGAGGCCCTGAGCAACGTCCGCAAACACGCGGGACGGGCCAGGACCCGCGTCCGGATCTCCCGCACCCCGCAACTGCTGCACCTGGCGGTGACCAACGAGCACGGCGCGGCCGGACCCGAGCACGGCCTGCCGAGCGGCGGACACGGCCTGCTCGGCATCGCCGAGCGGGTCCGCCTCCTGGGCGGCATCCTGGACGCCCGGCCGACCCCGGAGGGCGGATTCGAGATCTCCGCGCAGGTCCCGCTCGACCCGAATGCGGTCAGGCCGGAGGCGGTCCGATGAGCGAAGGCAGTCCGATGAGCGGGAGCGACCCGACGCGGGTGCTGATCGTGGACGACGAGTGGATGGTGCGCTCGATGCTGCGCACCATCTTGGAGTCCGCACCCGATCTGACCGTGGTGGGCGAGGCCGCGGACGGCGCCGCCGCACAACGCATGGCCGCGGCCCTGCGGCCCGACGTCGTCCTGATGGACATCCGCATGCCAGGGGCCGACGGGCTGACCGCCACCGAGCGGATCACACAGGCCGCCTCCGCTCCCCGCGTCGTGGTCCTCACCACCTTCGACCTGGACGAGTACGTGCGTACGGCGATCCGCAACGGCGCCGTGGGTTTCCTGCTCAAGGACGCCTCGGCGGAAGAGATGATCACCGGGGTACGCAGCGCCGCTCGCGGCGACGCGATGCTCGCGCCGCGGGTGACCCGGCGGCTCCTTCGGCACTTCGCGGCCGACGATGCGCGCGATACGCGGGACGACCGCCGCAGGATGGAAGCCCGAGAACGGCTCCAGGCGCTGACGGCGAAGGAGCGCGAGGTGCTCGCGGAGCTGGGCGGCGGGTCGTCCAACACCGACATCGCCGCCGCCCTCGGGATGAGCGAAGCGACGGTGAAGACCCACGTCAGCCGGATCCTCACCAAACTCTCCTGCGCCAACCGCGTCCAGGCGGCCATCCTCGCCCACCACGCCGGACTCCTCGATTGAGGCGTGACCAAGCAGGCCGCCACCACGGCCATCGACTCGACGGCCCACCTCAGGGCAGCCCCAGGAGGCAAAACAGCCCGGCCGGGGCCGGCCCTGAGCTCGACTCTGTCGGGGATCTCGGAGTTTCCCGGTACGCCAGCATGATCAGCGGGCATGCTCGGGGCTGTTTCGTCGACCGATGCAGTTGTCGAGGTGTCAGTTGTCCCTCCGTCCCCCTTCCGGTGAGCAAGTCCCGTCTTTGACCGCGCAGATCCCCCCGCGAGAGCTGCGCGAGCAGCAGACACCCGAGTGGAAGGCCCGCTACGCGGTCCGCTCCGGGGTGGAGGTCACCGTCAACGAGTTCGCCCACGGACAACGGCATGCGCCGCTGCCGCTACCGAGGACAGCCGAAAGCCCACCTGCAACACGTACTCACGGCCATCGCCGTGAACATCGAACGACTCAGTGGTCTGACACCGGCCGAGGCCATCCTCGCTGCGGCCACCGACTGCCTTCCATGCCTTCCTGGACCAGCGCGGGATCCTCCGGCCGAAGTCCTGGCGAACCTTCGGCAGTTGACCTCAACCGGCGAGATCCCCGACAGAGTCAAGCTCAGTTGACCCAGGTGCCTTGAATGAGGTTCTTGGGCAGGTATTCGGACTCGACCTCAAGGACGAATCCCTTGTCGTGCGCTATCGCGGCGAGGGCGGTGGGAGCGAGCGCGATGAATCCCTCTGGCATTCCGGCGCGTTCACTGTCGGCCGTCCAGAACCGCCTGTGCAGCTCGACCGCCTCCCGGAGGTCCTCGTTGAACTGGCCGCCATTGCCTGCCGCGAGGCTGAAAAGCAGCTTCATCGAAGGGTAATACCGAAGCAGCACAATCTCGGCGGGAGTGCCCCGAAGCGCGTCCGGCGCAGTGAGTTCGATACTGCGGTTGATCTTTGAGTAGAGGTCGTCACCGCCTTCGAAGAAGGTGCGCAAGGCGTCGATCCACGCGTGCATGTACGCGTCGAACCCCCCACCGCCGCCGCGCAGGGTCTGCCCAGGAGTCCGGCAGAGCTCATGAACGAGGTGCCGACCACGGCAGATGACCGAGGTCCACAGGGCGTCGAGCCAGTTGGCGGGCCCGTGACTTCGCGTCGGGCCAGTGCCTTCGACCGTCCGGACCGAGCCGACGGTGTAGGCGAAAGACCCCTCTGCCCTGTTGGCGGTCGCGAAGAATCCTGATCCCGCCTGCGCCGCGAGGAGGACAGCGGCATAGGTCTCCCGCTCCTCCGCTTCGGGGTCCCGGAGCGAACGGTGCTCAGCCAGGGCAAGCGCCCGTTTCGCTATTCCGGAGGTGAGTCCTGGGAGTCTCGATACTTTGGCGAGATAATCATCGATCGTGGTCGACAGCCGGGAAATCTGCCTGTCGGTGTACTCATCGACGGCCACGTGTCTGGATATCCCGACCATTTCTGTCATTCCCCTCACCTGCCGGACTCAGTTGCCGCAATCCTCGTCGTTCATCTCACCCGTCCGCCTCTGTCCCCCTTGGGAGGCATCCGGCGCAGCATGGGCCGGGTCGGATCGAGCTACGACTGTGAGGATGTTCAGGTGCCGCTCCGGGCGGTGGCCTGACCCGAGCTACGACTGGGCGTCGTTGCCTTGGCATTGATCTGTCGGACATGGTCTGGAGCGGCCTTCGCTGCCGCCGGGCAGGGGACGTGTCCCGATAGTGGCCTTCGCGACAGGCACGGTCACAGTCTTGACCGCCCCGGCCCGGCGACGGCCACCAGCTGCGCATGCCGTCCCCACGGGCCGGTGCCGCAGCCCTCGGCATGGTTTCTGGTGACGGCCCACCTGGCCGGTGGCGGGCATCACGTCCTGGCGGTGGAGAGGTGCGACCACACCGTCTGCAGCGGCTCCGGCGCCACCGAGCCGCGTACCTACGGACACGTTTGACCGCTCGCTGTCGGGCCTCGGAGAGCCCGGCTGCGCCCGGCAGCGCCCGGCCCGGCTGCATCCCGGCCCGGGAAGTCGGCAGCGAGCGCGGTGAGCCGCCGCAGACGGCGCGGCTCCAGCCAGCCGTGGTCGACCGCGTCGTACATCGCCCCGTGCCCGCGCCGGTGCTCGGCCGTCAACGTGAACTCGGCCAGCGACGTCACCGGACCGTCCGCGCACAGCACCGCGTCGGTGAGCTCGAAGAGCGCATCCCCACGGGAGTAGAGGCAGTCGTAGAACTCGACACGAAAGTGGGACAACACGCTCAACGCGGTGTCAGCGGGACCTGCACAAGCCGGCGTGCTCGCAGCGGCCGTTCCTTCACGCGACGTTACTCGACACCTCGAAGCGTGAAGAACGGCCGCTCTGCTGTCTCATGAAGCCAAGATCAGCAGGTCAGGTGACCCGACGAGGTTAAACAAGAGCTTACGGACAGGCCCGCCTCCTGCTCGATAAGCACCCCGCCGTAGGCGGGGTCGGTACCGCGATGAACATCGCCGACGACCCCGACCGCGCGCCGGCCCGCTCGCACCTGTACGCCATGGGCCTGACCGACGACGACATGCGCAGGCCCACGGTGGGCATCGCGTCCACGTGGACGGGCACGATGCCCTGCAACCTCACCCACCGCGACCTCGCCCGGCATGTGGCCACCGGTGTGCGCAGGGCGGGCGGCACGCCCATGGAGTTCAACACCGTCGCCGTGTCCGACAACCTCACCATGGGCACGCCGGGCATGCGGGCCTCGCTGGTCAGCCGGGAGGTCATCGCGGACTCCATCGAGCTGATGGGCCGCGCGCACGCCTTCGACGCCCTGGTCTGCATCGTCGGCTGCGACAAGACGGTGCCGGCGGCCATGATGGCGATGGCCCGCCTGGACATCCCGGCCGTGCTCCTCTACAGCGGCAGCATGATGCCGGGCCGCTGGCGGGACCGCGACGTGACGATCCAGGACATGTGGGAGGCCCTGGGCGAGCGCGCGGTCGGCCGGCTCGGCCAGGAGGACGTGGACGACCTGGCCCGCAACGCCTGTCCGGGGGCGGGTACCTGTGCCGCCCAGTACACCGCCAACACCATGGGCGCGGTCGCCGACTTCATGGGCCTGGCGCCCTTCGGCGTCGGTGACGTCCCCGCGGTCGCCGCCGAGAAGCAGGCCGCCGCCGAGCACGTGGGCGAGGTCGCCCTGGACGTCTTCGCCCGGGACGTGCGGCCGTCGCACATCCTGACGCGGGACGCCCTGTACAACGCCATCGTGTCGGTCGCCGCGATGGGCGGCTCCACCAACGCGGTGCTCCACCTGCTGGCGGTGGCCCGCGAGGCGGGTCTCGACCTGGCGATCGACGAGATCGGCGCGATCTGCCGCCAGGTCCCCATCGTCACCGGCCTCAAGCCCTCCGGACCGCACACCGCGGTCGACCTGTGGCGGGCGGGCGGCACCTCGCTGGTGGCGTCCCGGTTGCGGAACGCGGGGCTGCTGCGCGAGAACGTGCCCCTCGTCGACGGCCGCTCCTTCGCCGACGTCGCCGCCGACGTGCGGGAGGCGCCGGGCCAGGACGTGGTGGCGAGCGTGGCCGAGCCCGTGAAGCCGGCCGGTGCGCTCGCCGTGCTGCGCGGTTCGCTGGCGCCGGACGGCTGCGTGCTCAAGCTGGGCGGCCGGGCCGACTTCCGGCGCGAGGGCCCGGCGCGGGTGTTCGACTCGGAGGAGGAGTGCTTCGAGGCCATCCAGGGCAGGCACGTGCGAGCCGGTGACGTCGTCATCGTCCGGTACGAGGGGCCGGCCGGGGGCCCCGGCATGCGGGAGATGCTGTCCATCACGGGCGCGCTGGTGGGTCAGGGTCTTGGCGACTCCGTCGCGCTCGTCACGGACGGCCGTTTCAGCGGCGTCTCGCACGGCCTGGTCATCGGCCATGTCGCCCCCGAGGCGTACCAGGGCGGGCCCATCGCCCTGGTACGGGACGGCGACACCGTGGCGGGGGGGGGGGGGGCCCGCGCCCCCCCCCCCCCCCCGCCCCCCGCGGGGGGCGCAAACACCCCCCCCCCCCCCGCCCCCCCCCCGCCCCCCCCCCCCCCCCC
>NZ_JBHXNW010000047.1:58549-70976 GCF_042717365.1 Streptomyces sp. NPDC058534 | reverse complement strand
GCGAACACCGAGATATACACCTCTATATTCGTCGCCAGCGTCAGTTGTGTAAAAGACACAGCCCCACAGGGTTCTCGGTTTGTGCCAGCACAGCTACAGGGTGCCCTGCGGATTGAGGTCTCGGAAGGCGCGGGGATCGGCGGAGCCCCAGCCGGCGCCATCGGCGGTATCACGTGAGGAGTCAGACACCCGGGCACGGTAACAACGCCCGGACCGGGGGTGCGACGAGGGGAGCCCCGCCCAACTCCGTTGCCGGGCGGGTTGCTTCGGCGGTCGACCCGCTCCTACTCGAAGCGGGTCGTGTCTCCGGCGCCGTGCCGCACGATCTCCGCCTCGCCGCCGGAGAAGTCGACGACGGTCGTCGGCTCGGTGCCGCAGTCCCCGGAGTCGATCACCGCGTCCACCACGTGGTCGAGGCGGTCCTTGATCTCCCAGCCCTGCGTCATCGGCTCGTCCTCGCCGGGCAGCAGCAGCGTGCTGGACAAGAGCGGTTCGCCCAGCTCTGTGAGGAGTGCCTGGGTGACGACGTGGTCGGGGATGCGCACGCCCACGGTCTTCTTCTTCGGATGCTGGAGCATGCGCGGCACCTCCCGCGTCGCCGGCAGGATGAAGGTGTAGCTGCCCGGGGTGGACGCCTTGATCGCCCGGAACACGTCGTTGTCGATCTGCACGAACTGGCCGAGCTGCGCGAAGTCCTGGCACACCAGGGTGAAGTGGTGCCGGTTGTCCAGTTGCCGGATCGACCGGATGCGGTCGATGCCGTCGCGGCTGCCCAGTCGGCAGCCCAGTGCGTAGCAGGAGTCCGTCGGATACGCGATCAGCGCGTCGGAGCGGACGCTGTCGGCGACCTGCGCGATGCTGCGCGGCTGGGGGTTCTCGGGGTGCACGTCGAAGTACTTCGCCATTCACCGAGCTTATGCCCGTCCGCGTGCGGCGGCCGACAGGCCCCGTCGACGGCCCCGCGAGCCGCTCCCGGACCCTCGCTCCGGCCCCGCGCGCACGGCCATGAGGTAACGTCCCCGACCTGGGCCGGGGGCGAGGCGAGGACGAGGAGAAGGCCGACGTGGCGGGCCGAGAGGACGGGACGGGACAGCGGGCGGCGGGAGCCGGTGAGTACGCGGGATGGGCCGAGGAACTCCTCGACCACCTGCGGCCGGCCGGCCGCGACCTGAACAGGGTCATGACCTGGCTGGCCGGCGCCGCGGACGCCGCCGTCTCGCTCCAGGACGGCACCGGCCGCCTGCTGGCCGGCACCCGCCTCCCGCTGGACGAGGGCCTGGTCGCGGACATCACCGGCGGCCGGATCGCCTCCGCCGCCCTGGAGGACGGGGGCCGCCAGGTGCGGCTCGTCCGCGTGGCCCGGTCGCACCCGGCGCCCGACGCCGTCCTCGCCGTTGCCCGCGAGGCCCCCTTCGACCGGCGGGCCTCCGACATCGTCACGCACACCGCCCAGGTGCTGGAGCTGCTGCTGGCCGGACACGAGTCGGCCGCGGCCGGACACCGGCTGCGGCGGGCCACCTCCGACCTGCGCCTGGCCATCCTGCAACTGCTGATGGTGGAGGACACCGTCTCCGCCCGCCGGGTGGCCGCCGGACTCTGGCCGGGCCTCCTCGACACCGACACGGCCTGCTTGTACGTCGTGGAGAGCAGCCCCGGGGAGCGGGACCGCCTGGCCGAGGAGTGCGTGTCGGCGACGGAGGAAGGGGCGCTGGTCGTGCGCTGCCCGGCGATGGACGGACACGTCATCGTGCTCGCCCCGCGCGACTCGGCCGGCCGGGAGCTGCGCACGCTCGTCGGCGGCCTGCCCGGCGTGTTCCTCGGGGTCAGCGCCCGGCAGGGCCTCGCCCGTACCGCCGCCGCGTACGGACAGGCGGTGAGCGCCCTGGCCGTCGCCCGGTTCCGGCCGGAGCAGGCGGCCGTGTACGCCGAGCGGACCCGCCCCGAGCTGCTGATGGAGCCCGCGGCCCTGCACGGCTGGACGGCCCGGATGCTGAGCCCGCTCGACGCCCTGCCGCACCACACCCGCGCCGAACTGCTGGCCACCACCCGGCTCGGCCTGGAGTTCACCGCCGTCAACACGGCGAAGATCCTCGGGGTCAGCCGCAACACGGTCCGGGCCCGCATGGACCGCGTCGAGGGCCTGCTGCGCACCGACTTCGCCGACCTGACCGTCCGCGCCGCCGTCCACCTCGCCCTGAACTCGCAGGTCGGCCTCGCCGAGCCGCCGGGTGGGGCCGCCCCGGACCGGCCCGGGGCGGCCGGCCTCACCGACCTGCTGTCCGGGCCCGCGCTGCGCACCTGGGCCGGTGACCTCCTCGGCCGCCTGGCCCCGGACGGCCGGGACCTGCGACGTACCCTGCGCACCTGGATCGCCGTCGGCGGCAACGCCGAGCGGGCCGCCCAGCGGCTCGGGATGCACGCCCAGACCGTCCGCGAGCACGTCCGCAGCGCGGAGCCGGTCCTCGAACGCCAGCTGCTCGCCGCCGGCAGCGACCTGTACGAGGTCGTACTCGCCCACCTCGCCGAGGGAGACCTCGGCGGACCACCGCTGCCAGGGACGAAACCGGGCCATCCGGACTCACCTGTGCACGGGTGAGTCCTTCCGGCCCGGCAGCGGGCACCGGCACGATTCACAACGGCGGAGCCGTCCACGTAGGTTCGACCGCACCGGGGGCACGACCGGAACGGGGGACCGGTCGCGCCCCCGACGCCGTCGCGCGGACGGCCGCGGTCCGGGAGCCGGTCAGCCGTGCGGCAGGATCACCGCGCGGCCGTTGACCTCGCCCGCGTGCAGCCGCTCGTACGCACCGCGTCGCCCTCGTTCAGCCCGGTCACCCCGGCGCCGAGCGCGGCCACCGTGCCGACGCCCTCGTGGCCGAGGGTGAGGGGAAGCTCGTAGGGGAGACTCTCGGCCGTCCGGCTCATCACCGCGATATCGGAGTGGCAGACGCCGGCCGCGGTCACCTTCAGCAGCACCTGGCCGGGGCCGGGTTCCGGGTCGGGGACCGTGACGACCTCGGGCGGGGCCCCGATGGTGCGGTACCGCACTGCCTTCATGGTCGAACTCCTTCTTTCTCTCCCCCGGGACGGGTTGTGCGGCGGACGCTCAGACGGCCGTGTAGGCGCCGTCGACCAGGTGATAGCCGCCCGCCACGAAGGACGCCCGGTCCGACAGCAGGAAGGCGATCAGCTCGGCGCCGGCGGTCCTGGTCAGCCCGACGACACCGTGCTTGGCGGCGACGTAGGCGGGAGAGCCGCCGAGGATGGAGGCGACGTTGACGATGGCGCCGCCCTTGCCCGCGGCCCCGGCTCTCACCCCGCCACGCGTGCTGCCGCGAGGGCCTGTTCGGCGTACCCGCGTCCGAACAGGACGGCGTGCACCAGCAGCGGGAACAGCTGGTGCACGCCGACGCGGCCGGCCCAGCCGTCGGCGAGCGGCGCGCTCTCCCCGTACGCCGCCATGATCCGCTCCAGGTGCGGGCAGCCGAAGAGGCGCAGCATCGCCAGGTCGGTCTCCCGGTGCCCGCCGTGGGCCGCCGGGTCGATCAGGTGGACGTGCCCGTCGTCGCCCCAGAGCACGTTGCCGTTCCACAGGTCGCCGTGCAGCCGGGCCGGCGGCTCCGCGGGACCCGCGAGGCCGGGCAGCCGGTCGCAGACCCGCTCGACGTCGGCCGCCTCGGCCGCGGTGACCGTGCCGTCGTCCACCGCGTGGCGCAGATACGGCAGCACACGGTGCTCGGCGTACCAGGACGGCCAGTCGCTCCCGGCGGCGTTGCGCATCGGGGCGAGTCCGATGTAGGCCTCCTCGGGCCCGCCGGGCGGCGCGGCTCCGAACGCGGGCGCCCCGGCGCCGTGCAGCGCGGCCAGGTCCCGGCCGAACCGGGCCGCCGCCTCCGCGTCCGGCCGGCCCTGCGGCACCCGGTCGGTGACCAGCCGTCGCTCGTCGTGGCCGTGCACCACCGGAATCCGCACCGTGCCGGCCTCGGCCAGCCAGCGCAGCCCGGCGGCCTCTGCCCGCGCGGCACCCGGGCCGTCCGCGACCTTGACCATCACCGTGCGGCCGTCGTCGAGGACGACCTCCGCGAGCGAACCGGACAGCCGGCGCTCGGCGGTCGCCGGCCGTCCGGTGAACCGCGCCGCGACGGCCGAGTACGAGGAGTCGGAGCACACGGCCACCAGCCTAGGTCCGCGCCGCCGCACCGGGACCCGACTGCCGCCGACCCGGTGAAAAACGCCCGGTACGCCGATCGAAGACCGCCGGGGCGGGGGATCAGTGGGACTATGACCAGTTCAGCGTTCCAACGCACCATCATCCTGCCCGCCCCCGTGTGCCAACAGGCCGCACAGCATCTCGAACACGCGGTGCAGAAGGCCATCGACGGTGCCGCGACGCCCTGGCGCGCCTTCCGCACCGCCGACGGCGACGACTTCGCGTTCTCGGTCCCGGTCGTCGAACAGGCCGCGGGCTGCCTGCTGGTGCTGGCCGCCGAGAGCGCCCAGAGCCTGCGCCCCTCCGCGCTGCGCGCCCTGATCACCGTCGCGCTGCACCTGCGGGACGCGGCCGAGGCCGTCCGCCGACCCGCGCTCCCCACCGGGACCTGGTGAAGCCCGGGCGCGACTGGGCAACGAAAAGACCGTGCCGCGCTCCTGAACGTGTGTTTGGCTCTGCGGCATGGAGTTCACGCGCTTCCTCGACTGCCTCGCGGCCGACTACGACCGCATGCGGTCCGTCGTCGAGACCGACGCCGCCGCCCCCGTGCCGACCTGCCCCGGCTGGACGGTCGCCGATCTGACCCGCCACGTCGGCGAGGTCTACCTGCACAAGACCGTCGCCATGCGCGAGGGCGTCGAGCCCGAGCCCTGGCCGCCGAAGGAGTTCGCCGAGGAGGAGCCGGCCGCGCTGCTCGACCGGGGGTACACGGCGCTGCGCGCCGAGTTCGCCACCCGCGCCCCCGGGGACGCGGCCGCCGGCTGGTACGGCCCCGACCAGAGCGTCGGCTTCTGGATCCGGCGGATGGCCCAGGAGACCGTCGTCCACCGCATCGACGCCGAACTCGCCACCGGCCGGCCCGTCACCCCCGTACCGGACGACCTCGCCGTCGACGGGATCGACGAACTGCTCAAGGTCTTCGTCGCGTTCGCCGTCGCCGAGTGGGGCGAGTACTTCACCGAGATCCTGGACGGCTCCCCGGGGCGCACGTTCCTCGTGCGGGCCGGTGACGCGGCCTGGCGGGTGCGCACCGGGCCGGGGGAGTTCAGTGTGTCGGACGGCGAGGGCGACAGCACGGCCGACGTGACGCTGAGCGGCCCCCCGGAGGCGGTACTGCGCCGGCTCTGGAACCGGACGGGCATCGAGGAGGACGACGGCGTGAGCGTCGAGGGCGCCCCCGAGGCCGTCGAGGAACTGCGGCGCTGCATCGTCGTCGCGACCCAGTAAGCGACCCAGTAGGTCCCGGCCCAGTGACCACCCGCCGCCGACATCAGGGGCCGATGAGGCGCAGCGTCCCCCACAGGGCCACGGTCGACGCCGCGACCGTGGCCGGCACGGTGAGCAGCCCCAGCAGCGTGAACCGGGCGAGGTTCACCTCGATGCCGTGCCGGTGCAGGATGCGCCGCCAGAGCAGGGTCGCGAGCGAGCCGACGTAGGTGAGGTTCGGGCCCAGGTTCACGCCGATCAGCACCGCGAGCACGTGCGCCGGTCCGGCGGGCGCGGCCAGCGGGAGCAGGGCGAGGACGGCCGGCAGGTTGTTGACGACGTTGGCCAGCACCGCGGCCACCGCCGCCACCCCGAGCAGCGCCGGCAGTGAGTCCCCGTCCGGCAGCAGCCGTCCCAGCCCGGCCGCCGGGCCGCCCGTCACCACCGCCTGCACCACGACACCGAGGGCCAGGACGAACACGCAGAACAGCGGTGACGCGGCGCCCACCATCTCCCGGGGCGTCACATGCCGTCGGGCCGGCGCCCGCAGACCGAGCACCAGAACGCCGGCCAGCGCCGCCCACGCGGGGTCGAGCCCGACGGGGGAGGAGAGGGCGAACCCGGCCAGGGTCATGGCCACGACGACGACGGTGAACCGGGGGACGGCCGGGGCGGCACGGCGGGCGGCCGCATCCGGCGCGGGCGCGGCGGCCGGCTCGTTCAGGTCCGCGCGGAAGAAGCGCCGGAACACGGCGTACTCCACGGCGATCGCGGCCAGCCAGGGCAGCGCCATCAGCGCGGCGAACCGGGTGAAGCTCAGGCCGCTGGCCGTGAACGCCAGCAGGTTGGTCAGGTTCGAGACCGGCAGCAGCAGCGAGGCGGAGTTCGACAGGTGTGCCGTGGCGTACACGTGCGGGCGGGCGCGGGCACCCGCCCGGGACGCGGTGGCGAGGACCACGGGGGTCAGCAGGACCGCGGTGGCGTCCAGACTGAGCACGGCCGTGACCGCGCAGGCCACGGCGAACACGCCGGTCAGCAGGCGCCGCGGACTGCCCCCGCAGCGGCGGGCCACGGCCGCGCCGACGGCCTCGAACAGGCCCTCCTTCGCGCACAGGTACGCCAGCATCAGCACCAGCGCGAGGAAGACGACCACCGGCAGCAGCGCGCGCGTCTCCTCCCACGCCTGCTGCGGGGTGACCGTGCCGAGCGCCACGGCGAGCACGGCGGCGGGTACGGCGGCCACCGCCTCCGGCAGGCCGCGCGGACGCAGCACGGCGAAGGCCAGAACGCCAAGGAGCAGGACGAAGGGGACGGCCTCGGAGAGGGCGGTGGTACTCAGGACTTCTCTCCTCGGATGCCCGCGACGGCCCGTGCGGCCGGTGCGGCCCGGCTGGAGCTGCCGATTCTGTCAGTGGCCCAGCTTCGCCCGGACGCCGCCCGCCGTCGCGGCCGGGCGGGCCGTGGCCCGTACCGAACGCCGGACCAGGTGGGCGTCGTGCCGCAGCCCCTTCGCGGCATGCCGGCCGCGCCACAGGAGGGACGGCCGGCCGGCGGTGTCGTCGGCCGCGATCAGCAGACCGCCCATCATGGACAGGTTCTTGAGGAAGTGGATGCGCTGCTGCGCGCGGTCCGCCGGGTCCTCCGCCTCCCAGAACCGGTGGCCCGCCAGTGTGGTGGGCACCAGCGTCGCGGCGAGGGCCAGTGCGGCCACCCGGGGGCAGCGGCCCAGCCCCAGCATGATCCCGCCCACCACGTGCACGGCGCCGTTGAGCCGTACGAGTTGCTCGGTGCTGTCGGGCAGCGCCGACACGCGCTCGGTCACCGGCCGCACGACCGGCTCGGCCGCCGGTGCCACGTCCTGGGGCCTGCGCAGGGAATGCAGCCCGCCCGCGACGAACATCGAGGCGAGCAACGGGCGGCCGGCCGTACGCAGAAGACTCATGACGCTTTCTCGCTCTCTTTGAAGGTGTCGCTCACTCAGATCATCGGATGCCCGGTTCGGTCGGCGCCATTCGGCCGCTACTTGTGGGAGCGCTCCCAAGAGGGGAGGATGGCGTGGTGATCCCGACTGCCGCCGTACGTCCCTACCGTCCCGCCGACGCCGCCGCCCTCGACGACATCTG
This sequence comes from Streptomyces sp. NPDC058534, assembly GCF_042717365.1. Classification (NCBI taxonomy): domain Bacteria; kingdom Bacillati; phylum Actinomycetota; class Actinomycetes; order Kitasatosporales; family Streptomycetaceae; genus Streptomyces; species Streptomyces sp. NPDC058534. The sequence goes on along the minus strand of NZ_JBHXNW010000047.1, from coordinate 63,437 downwards.
CGTCCGCACCGCGCACAACGGCCGCGACCGCCGGCCCGTGTACGCCGACCCCTCCGTACTGCCCGCCGTCTTCGCCGCCCCGTACGTCCATCTGGACCCCGGCCTGGCCTTCGTGCTGGACGACGGGGAGGGACGGGCGGTCGGCTACATCCTCGGTACGGCGGACACGCCGCGCTTCGCAGAGGAGTTCCGCGGCACCTGGCTGCCGCGGGTCGCGGACCGCTATCCGGCGCCGCAGGGGCCGCCCGACGGCCCGGACGCGGTCATGGCCGGGCTGCTGCACGATCCCGAGCGGATGATCGTCCCCGAACTGGCCGCCTACCCGGCCCATCTGCACATCGACCTGCTGCCCGAATGGCAGGGGCGCGGATACGGGCGGGCGCTGATGCGGGAGTTCCGGCGGGCGCTGCGGGAGCGCGGCGTACCGGCCGTCCATCTGGTCATGGGCACGGCCAACACGCAGGCCAGGGCCTTCTACGACCGTATGGGCTTCCACGAGATCGAGGTGGCGGGCATGGATCCCGCGGACGTCACGTGCCTGGGACGGGCGACGGAGGACGACGCCTGACCGACGCCCGATCCGGTCGGTGCGTCAGGCCGCGTTCAGCTGGTAGACGTTGAAGGCGCGGCGGATCACGGGCTGTGCGACGTTGCGCACCCGTACCCCGCCCGCCGTCATGCCGTGCTCCGTGCCCAGGTGGGCGTGGCCGTGGACGGCCAGGTCCGCGCCGGCCGTGTCGATCGCCTCGGCGAGCAGGTAGCTGCCGAGGAACGGGTAGATCTCCACGCGGCAGGTTCACCCGGTCGGGGGATCGGGAGGGAACGTGCGGTGGATGGTCGGACGGGTGTGTACGTTGGTGATCGTGAAGCTGACGGTGCAGGTGAGACTGCTGCCGACGCCGGTGCAGGCGGCGGCGCTTGAGGCGACCCTGCGTGCCTGCAATGAGGCGGCCACCTGGGCCAGTGGCGTGGCGTTCGAGAAGGACGTGAGGCGGAATTTCGCGCTGCGCAGGCTTGTCTACGACGAGGTCAGGGCCCGGTGGGGGCTGGGCGCGCAGGCTGCCCAGCATGTGGTCAAGAAGACGTGTGATGCGTATGCAACGCTGCAGGCGAACCTGAAGGCAGGGAATCTGGGGAAGCCCGGTTCGAAGCGTTACCGCCGGGCGGCCGAGAAACCGGTCTGCTTCCGGCCCCAGGGTGCGCAGCCCTATGACGACCGGATGCTGTCCTGGCAGACGGTCGAGAGACGGGTCTCGGTCTGGACGGTGGCAGGGCGCATCAAGGACGTGGCGTTCACCGCCTCGCCGGAGCAGCTGGCCGCCCTGGCCCTGCACCGCAGAGGCGAGTCGGACCTGGTGTGCCGGGACGGCATGTGGTTCCTGAACGCCACCTGCGAGGTCCCCGAAGCGCCGACGAACTCCGATCCGGTGGACTTCCTCGGCATCGACCTGGGCATCGTCAACATCGCCACCACATCGGACGGTGAGATCATGGCCGGACGCGAGCTCAATCGTGCGCGCGTCCGAGAACGCGGCCTGCGCGCCAGGCTGCAGCGCAAGAACACCCCGTCCGCCAAGCGCCGTCTGAAGAAGCGGCGTCGCAAGGAGGCCCGTCGGGCCAGGGACGTCAATCACAAGATCGCGAAGCATGTGGTGGCCGAGGCTGAACGCACCGGTCGCGGGATCGCCCTGGAGGACCTGACGGGCATCCGCGAGCGGGTACGGCTTCGCAAGCCCCAACGGGCCACCCACTCCAGCTGGGCCTTCGCCCAGCTGGGGCAGTTCATCGCGTACAAGGCCCGCAAGGCGGGGGTGCCGGTGGTGCACGTCGATCCGGCGTACACCTCCCGCACCTGCGCCGAATGCGGGTACATCGACAAGGCGAACCGGGTCTCGCAGGCCTGGTTCGCGTGCCGGTCCTGCGGATTCGTTGATCACGCGGACCGGAACGGCTCCCGCAACATCCGCGCCAGAGCGTGGGAGTTGTGGCGACGCGGGGCCCCGTCAACGGCCCCTGCCCCACCCCGAACACCTCGGAGTGGGACTGGACGCAAACGCAGCATCACCGCCAGTGATGCCCGTTGTGCAAACCCGGCGCCATAGCGCCGGGTAGTTGACGGTCGAACCCACCTGCTTGGCGGCCTGCAGGATCGCCTGGTTGCGGTCGACCGGCAGATCCTCGTGGCCGGGCTCACTCGGGGGAACGAGCCCGGGGTCCCCCGTTGCCGGACGGAGCTCGGAAACGCCGGCGCGCTGATCGAGAGCGTGGTCGTCGGCGGGCTGCCTCATCGTTGTCCCCTTCCCGGGCGGTCACCGTCGTCGGACCGGAACGGACCGGCCTCCCCTGGAACGCGGGTACCCGGCGCGCCCCCCACGACACGGCGGCGCTCCCCGAGGTGCGGTCGGGGGATCGCGGGCACTCGGACGGCATGAACGACAAGCGGATGCGACAGCGGACCGCCTCCGAGGACCGCCGGACCGTGGAACGGCTGGTGGCGGCGTGGCTGGCGGAGACCGAACGGCACGACGCCGGCGCGGCCGACGAAGCCCGCACCGGCTGGGAGGAGGGCGCCCTGTCCGAACCGGCCGCCCAGGACCTGGCCACCTGGGTGACCGCCCGGATCACCGACACCGGATTCACCGAGGACGAGGGCCCCTACGTCGAGGGCCACGTCCGGATCACGCCGTCGGACAAGGACACCGTGCACGCCTGGCTGCGCGCGCGGGGACACAGCGTGTGAGGCGATGACCGCCCGGTCCGCGCGTCAGCCGGACGGCGGCCGCCACTCGAACATCAGCAGTGTCGCGTCGTCCCGCAGCCGGTCCTCCTGCATGGCCAGGATCGAGTGGATCAGCCGGCGCAGTGACTCCGGCGCCAGTTCGCCGCCGGCCGTGGCCCGGATGACGTAGTCGGCGAACCGTTCCAGGCCCAGCAGTGTCGCCTCCGGGGTCCGCGCCTCCACGACACCGTCGGTGTACATCAGCACCCGGTCCCCGGGCTCCAGCGAGATCTCGTGGGTCCGGCGCGGCCGGGAGGTGAGCTGCGCCGGCAGGCCCATGGGCGGATCGGCCTCGCGCTCCATGGCGTCGATGACCAACCGCTGGTCGCGGATCAGGATGGGCGCGGGGTGACCGCAGTTGGCCCAGCGCAGCACCCCCGTGGCCAGGTCGAGCTGGCAGACGACCGCCGTGCAGAACTGGTTCGGCAGCCAGGCGGACAGCGCTTCGTCCACGGCCGTCACCAGCTCGGGCAGCTCGGCGCCGGTGCGCCGGGCGTTGCGGCAGGCGGCCAGGGCGAGCGCGCTGGTGAGCCCGGAGGCCAGGTCGTGCCCCATCGCGTCCAGGACGGCCACGTGCAGCGTCGTCTCGGTGAGCGAGTGGTCGAAGGCGTCGCCGCCGATCTCGTACGCGGGTTCCAGGACGGCCGTCGACACGACCTGCGCGTTGCCGATGGTGCGCGGCGGCAGGAAGGCGCGGAGCATCTCGGCGGGCAGCCGCATCCGTTCGGTGCGGGTGCTGCGGACGTAGGAGTCCTCGTAGGCCCGCTTCGAGGTGATCATCATGGCGGTCAGGGAGGCGAGCGCCCGGCCGCGGGTGAGCGACGACGCGGTGAGCGCGGTGTCGTGCACGGCCAGCACGCCGAGCCGCTCCGCGCCGTCCAGCAGCGGGAACCAGGCGGTGACGCCGTCGGCCCCCGACTCCTCCACGCGCAGCGCCTGCGTACGGTACGCCCACCCCGCCAGCGACCCGTCGACCGGAAGGGCCGACGCCATGCCGGTCTGCGGGACGAGATGCCGCTGCTGGAGGTCGACGAGGTAGACCACGGTGTGCCGCAGACCCAGGGAGTGGGAGCAGCGGGCCACCGCGGTGGGCAGGTCCAGGGTGAGGTGGGCCGGATCGGCGAGGAACTCCTGGAGCGTCGCGTAGCTCGGCTCCGACGTGGACACCTCGGCTCCTCTCCTCGGCGGTCCCGCGACGGCGGGGGACGCTGCGCAGCAGTCTCGCACCGCGTGCCCGGCCCCGCCCGTCGGGCGGACGGGGGCGACCGGCCGAAACGGGCGGTCCTGGAGGGCAACCCATCGGGGCCGTGCCGAGTCGTACTGGACAAGCCGTACCGAGACCGACACACACTCCGATGATCTGACATGGGGGAAACATGTACGTCCGTGCCCGAGGGGTCCGTACCGTGGCGACCGCGCTGGCGGCCGGCGCCGCGTTCGCCATGACCGCCGTCCCGGCGAACGCGGCACCACCGCGATCCGCCCCGCCCGCCTTCCTGGAGCCGGCCGAACTGCCGCCGCACCCGTCCTCCGACTGGTACGCCGGACCCGTCACCGCCGGGCAGCCCGACCCGCTGCCCATGTGCGTCGGCGACGCGCTGCCGTCCACCGCCTCCCACCGCCGGTACTGGACCGAGTACGACACCGGTGCCCTCCAGGTCACGGTCGTCGAGCGCAGCACGCGGCACGCCGTGCAGCTCGCAGGGCTGCTGCGGAAGGACCTGGCCGACTGCGCGCGGGAGGTGATGGAGCGGTATCCCGACATCACCGCCACGCAGAAGTACTACGGCCGCCTCGACGTGGAGGAGGGCGCTCACGTCTACGGCGTCCACACGGTCGCCGAGTGGGGCGCCTCCGACATCGGCCTGTTCTCGGTCGGCCGGGACGGCAGGACCGTGACCGTCGTGCAGTGGGGCCAGATGGGCACCTTCGAGCACGCGCAGGTGGCCGACTTCAGGGACACCACCGTCACGGCCGTCGACAAGCTCAGCTGAACGCACGGGGGGCGGGCCGGGGGTCCGGCCCGCCCCCCCCGCGGGGGGGGCGCGTGTCCCCCACCCCCCCGCCCCCCCCGGCTCGGCCTTCCAGCCCTCTGGCACGTCCAGCGTC
>NZ_JBHXNW010000047.1:55730-58539 GCF_042717365.1 Streptomyces sp. NPDC058534 | reverse complement strand
TAGCGGGCCCCCCCCCCGCCCGGGCGTCCACCTCCCCCCGCTCCCGGGGGGGGGGGGGGGGGGGGGGCCCCCCCCCCCCCCCGCGCGGTGTGCTCCGGCGCCGGTCAGCAGTCCGGAACGCCCGCGATCTTCTCGCCGCCCCTCAGATACAGGTTGTTGACCCAGGCGATGTCACTGCCCGAGAACTCCTGCACGGCCGTCCACCAGCTGTTGCCGCCCACCGCCGGGTCGTGCACGTACTCGCCCCGCTTCTGGCAGACCGCGTCCAGCCAGTAGGTGGAGCGGACCGCGAGCACGTTGGAGTCCCTGGTGGGGTGCTGGCGCAGGTTGACGTTTGTCGCCCAGATGTAGACGTCGGTGAGGGTCGGGTCACCGCCGCTCGGCGCCGCCGGGGCGGCCTGGGCCGTGGTGGCGAGCCCGCCCACGGCGAGCGCGGCCGCCGCCAGCGCGGTGACCGAGTGACGCGTCAGTCGCTTCATGTGTGATTCCCCCTGTGCCGATGTGCGGCCGGGCGGCACCCGGCCCGCACTCGGCACTCTAGGGACGACCTGGGCCCAAGGGTCCCTGACAAGTGTCAGGGCCCGGTCCGCTCCGCCTCCTCGAGCGCGACGAGTTCGGGGTGGTGGAGGTCGTAGGCCGGCGACTCGGAGCGTACGCGCGGCAGCGCGTGGAAGTTGTGCCGCGGCGGAGGACAGGAGGTGGCCCACTCCAGGGAACGCCCGTAACCCCAGGGGTCGTCGGCCTCGACCGGACGCCCGTACTTCGCGGTCTTCCACACGTTGTACAGGAACGGCAGCGTCGACAGACCGAGCAGGAACGCGCCGACGGAGGAGACCGTGTTGAGGGCTGTGAAGCCGTCCGCGGCCAGGTAGTCCGCGTACCGGCGGGGCATGCCCTCCACGCCGAGCCAGTGCTGCACCAGGAACGTGGTGTGGAAACCGGCGAACAGCGTCCAGAAGTGCACCTTCTCCAGCCGGTGGTCGAGCATGCGGCCCGTCATCTTCGGCCACCAGAAGCTGAATCCGCCGAACATCGCGAACACGATCGTGCCGAACAGCACGTAGTGGAAGTGCGCGACGACGAAGTACGAGTCGGTGACGTGCCAGTCCAGCGGCGGCGAGCCGAGGATCGCCCCGGTCAGCCCGCCGAAGAGGAACGTCACCAGGAAGCCGGCCGTCCACAGCATCGGCGGCTCGAAGGACAGGGACCCCCGCCACATCGTGCCGATCCAGTTGAAGAACTTCACCCCGGTGGGGACGGCGATGAGATACGTCAGGAACGAGAAGAACGGCAGCAGCACGGCACCGGTGGCGAACATGTGATGCGCCCACACGGTGGCCGAGAGCCCCGCGATGGCGATGGTGGCGCCGACCAGCCCCATGTAGCCGAAGATCGGCTTACGGGCGAAGACCGGGATGATCTCGGTGATCACCCCGAAGAACGGCAGCGCGAGGATGTACACCTCGGGGTGGCCGAAGAACCAGAACAGGTGCTGCCACAGGAGCGCCCCGCCGTTCTCGGCGTCGAACACATGGGCGCCGAAGTGCCGGTCGGCCTCCAGCACCAGCAGCGCCGCCGCCAGCACCGGGAAGGCCAGCAGCACCAGGACCGAGGTCAGCAGCACGTTCCAGACGAAGATCGGCATGCGGAACATGGTCAGGCCGGGGGCGCGCATGCAGATGATCGTGGTGATGAAGTTGACCGCGCCCAGGATGGTGCCGAACCCGGACAGCGCCAGCCCCATGATCCACAGGTCGCCGCCGAGGTACGGGGCGCGCAGCGGACCGCTGAGCGGCGTGTAGGCGGTCCAGCCGAAGTCCGCCGCGCCCTGCGGGGTGAGGAAACCGCCGAGCACGATCAGCCCGCCGAACAGGAACAGCCAGTACGCCAGTATGTTCAGCCGTGGGAACGCCACGTCCGGCGCGCCGATCTGCAACGGCATGACGGCGTTCGTGAACCCCGCGAAGGTCGGGGTGGCGAACAGCAGCAGCATGATGGTGCCGTGCATCGTGAAGGCCTGGTTGTACTGCTCGTGGGAGAGCACCTGAATGCCGGGCCGGGCCAACTCGGCCCGGAGCAGCATCGCCAGCGCCCCGGCGATCAGGAAGAACGCGAACGACGTGATGAGGTACAGATGACCGATCCGCTTGTGGTCGGTCGAGGTGACCCAGGAGACGAGCACCCGCCCCCTGCCGTGGCGTTCCGCCGCCGGGACCGTGGCGGTCGGTCGGGTCGGTTCGGTCGGTTCGGTCTGTGTCACCATCCGACCAGGGCAACCGAGCCCCGGCCGCCCGCGTCGATGCCACGTCACACAACCACCGAGGTACGGCCGGTTGGCTGATCGTTTGTAGCCGTCCGGGTGGGCCGGCGACCCGTGCGGCCGAAGCGGCCGTCACCCGAATGGCCCCCGCACGCTACTGGTCACGGCCGAACCGGTGTCTCCTTGAGGGTGTCAGCGGCGTCCAGGCTGGGAGGCCGATCATGTACGAAATGTGCGTGGGCCCGGAGAAGGCGGGCGGAGCGTTGGTGTGGCACGTGTTGGCCAAACAGGCCGCGGCCACGCTGTGCGGACAGCAGCTCCGCGAACGTATTGAGGCATCCGACGGTGAACGGGCACGTCACTGCCCGGACTGCATGGCTTCCTTCGAGAAGTTGATGGCAACCACACCGTGCTGACGAACCGTCCGCGAGCTGTCCGCCCCCCCCCGGGCCCGCGGGCGGGGGGGGGGCGGGGGGGGGCGGCGGGGCGGGCCCCCCCCCCGACCCCGGGGGGGGGGGGGGTGTGGGGGGGCCCGGGGGGGGGGGGGTA
>NZ_JBHXNW010000047.1:38754-55720 GCF_042717365.1 Streptomyces sp. NPDC058534 | reverse complement strand
GTCACGCGGCGGGGCGGACGGCGTTGGCGGGCACGGGGCCGATGCCCGACGATCACCCGGTTGGGGCAGTGTGGTGACGGGCGCCGGGGGCATTCGCCGTGCATGCCCCGGGGCGCGACGTCCTCCCGCGTCCGGGGCGGTGGGACGCGCCGCGGCAGCCCAGATCCCCGAGTCGGCCGCGGCGCATCCTCCTCCCACCGCGCGGCGGCACCCGCCGCATCGGCCGAGGATGGGTGTCGGCCACCGGAACATTTGGGTGTCGTCCCCGATGGCGGCGCCACCCTCCGGCGTGTGACCGTGGACCGACGCCGCGCCCCGGGGGCTTTTCGGGGGCCGGGGGACGTTGCAGGGAAGCCTCATTCAGCCCGTTCGCGGGCGTTGCCGCGTGGTCCGTTCCGGGTGTGCCGTTCGCACCCCGAGTAGCCGGGGCGGCCGGTGCCCCGTTCGGTTCCGGGAGCGGTGTCACGGCACCGGCGCCGGTCGACGGCGTCCGGCCGTCCGCCCGACGACGCACCACAGACGACGCACCACAGATGAAGGAGAACCCGCATCCACCCCCGTCAAGTGAAGCCCTCCCCACTCTCCGCACGGCGGAAGGCGGTGACCCGTGGGACACGCTGACACCCTGCTCGCCATGGGCGGCGCCTTCCTCGCCGCCGCGTTCCTCGCCCGCCTCGGCGGCAGGATCGGACTTCCGACGATTCCCCTGTTCATGCTCGCCGGCATCCTGCTCGGCCCCCACACCCCCGGCTTCGTCCTGGTCGAGGACGCGCACGACTTCGAGATGCTCTCCGCGCTCGGTCTGGTGCTGCTGCTCTTCTACCTTGGCCTGGAGTTCCACCTCGACGACCTGAAGAACGGCGGCAAGCGCCTGCTCGCCGCGGGCGGCATCTACCTGCTCCTCAACGTCGGGGCCGGGCTCGGCTTCGGGTTCGTCCTCGGCTGGGGCCTGCGCGAGGCGCTGGTGCTCGCCGGCGTGCTCGGCATCTCCTCCTCCGCGATCGTCACCAAGATCCTCATCGACCTGGGCCGGATCGGCCGCCCCGAGACGCGTCTGATCCTGGGCGTCATCGTGGTGGAGGACATCTTCCTCGCGCTGTACCTGGCCGCCCTGCAACCGATCATCGCGGGCGCGGAGGGCTTCGCGGAGATCGCCCTGCAGGCCGGCAAGGCGTTCGGCTTCCTGCTGGTGCTGGCCGCCGCGGCGCGCTACGGCACCCGGCTCGTGGGGCGGCTGATCGAGACCCGGGACAACGAACTCCTCGTCATCAGCTTCCTCGGGGCGGCGGTGCTGGTCGCCGGCGTCTCCGAGGTCCTCGGCGTGGCCGACGCCATCGGCGCCTTCATGGTCGGCCTGATCCTGGCGGGCACCCCTTCCGGGCCCCGGATACGCGAGTTGGTGCACCCGCTCCGTGACGCCTTCGCGGCCATCTTCTTCTTCGCGTTCGGTCTCGCCATCGACCCCGGTGACATCGCCTCCGTCGCCGGTCCGGTCGCCGCGGCGGCGGCCCTGACCGTCGTCATGAACATCGCCGCCGGCCTGTGTGTCGCCCGGCTGTACCACTACGGCTCGCAACCCGCCGCTGAGATCGCCACCACCCTGGTCGCCCGCGGGGAGTTCGCGCTGATCCTCGCCGCGATGGCCGCGGGCGCCGGACTCGACGAGCGGCTCGCCCCCTTCATCGCCGGGTACGTCCTCGTGCTCGCCGTCCTCGGTCCCATCGTGGCGGCGCGGGCGCACGTGCTCGCCGGTGCCCTGCGATCGGCCGCGGGGCTGCTGCCCGGGACCAGGTCACCGTCCGCGGTGCCGGGCGACCGGAAGGGCGAGGACGGGCCGTCGGAGTCGGTGGCGCTGTCCGCGGGGGCCTCGTCGTCTTCCTCGTCGTCGTCCGCCTCGGAGCATGCGGAGGCCGAGCGCTAGGCGGGGCCCGGGGCCGAGAGGAGACGCGCGGGATCCGGCCCACGGGGCGGGAGGTGTACGGCGATCCGGCCGCCGCCGTGCACACCTCTCGCCCACCCGCCCGGTACGGCGCCCTTCCCCCCGGTGGGACAATCTGCCCACAGGGCCGGTGTCCGACGCCGTGGTCGGACCGGTCGGGGACCGGAAGGAGCCGTCAGCATGATCGAGTGGGTGCCCCTGGGCAGCGGTGCCAGACCCGTCCCCCGGCCGGTCGCGGCTCCCCTGGTGTGGGCGGGAGCCTTCGGGGGCGCCCTCACCCTGGTGGCGCTCCTCAACGGCACGGTGGGTTCGGGCCGTCCGGGACTCGCCCTCCTCGTGCTCTCCGTGCTGGCGGCGCTGCTCGGGCTGTGCGCCCGGTTCACGGCCGCTCCCGGGACGGCCGTGCTGTGCTGGCTGTCCCTCAACGGCTTCGCCATCCCGCCGGCCGGCACCCTGACGTGGACCGGCCGGCGGGACGCGCTGTGGCTCGCCTGCCTGCTCGGCGCCGCCCTCGTGGGCACGGCGCTGGCCCGCGTGGTCCACGCGCGGGCCGCCTACCGCCGGCTCGGCACGGCGACGGGGCCCGAGTCGCCGGAGCCGGGCCCCGGCGACTTCTGACGGTCCGACCCGTTTTCCGCGCGCGGGCGATGGTCCGGGAAGGGCCCGCGTGGCTCCCGGCGCGGCCCTCCCCGCCCTTTACGGGGTCAGGCCGTGTGCAGCGTCAGCCCGTAGCGGTTCAGGATCTCGTTGACGGGCTGGAACCAGGTCTCGCCGCCGCTGGAGCAGTTGCCCCAGCCGCCCGAGGTGACGCCCTGCGCCTGGTCACCGCTGATGAAGGAACCGCCGGAGTCGCCGCCCTCGGCGCACACGCTGGTCTTGGTCATCTGGTGCACCGCGCCCTGGCTGTAGTTGACCGTCTCGTTCTTCGCGAGCACGGTGCCGCAGTGCCAGTGGGTGGTGGAGCCGGAGCGGCAGATCGAGGCGCCGACGGGTGCCACGTTGGAGCCGCGCACCAGCCGGTCGGAGACCGTGCCCCAGCCGAGCACGACCGGCACGGTCCACCAGCCGCTGCCCACGCTGACCCAGGCGTAGTCGTTGCCGGGGAACGACGAGCCCTGGAACGTGCCGATGTACGACCGGTCCCAGCCGCTCACCCCCGCGCCCGTCCCGCCGCAGTGCCCGGCGGTGACGAACCCGCCGTGCACGGAGAAGCCGATGGAGCAGCGGACGTTGCCCGTGTAGTACGGGTCGCCGCCGACGGTGCCCGCCGCGAAGGTCCGCGGGGCCGAGGCCACCGTGCGCACCGTGACCGGACCGGCCTCGCGGGCCCGCTTCACGAAGCGCCGGACATCGTTGTCAGCCTGCTCGGCGCTGACCACGTCGACGACCACGGTGTTCGCGGCCGTGTCGACGCGCCAACTGCTCACGCCGGCGGGCGCGTCGAGGCGGTCGACGCGCGCCTTGGTCGCGTCGAGCAGCTTGGCGCTGTGCTCGACGGTGCGCACCTGCGCGCCGGTGGCCCGGACCGCCGCCGCCGTCGACGGTGCCGCGTCCGAGGTGACGGCCACCGTCAGCCGTCCGGAACGGGCGTCGAACCACGAGCCGCCGAAGGCCTTTCCGGCGGCCCGGCGTGCCTCGGGCGCGAGGTCGCCGGCCCGGCGTTCGGCCGCGAGCCGGTCCTCGGCCTCGGCCCGGGTGAGACCGAAGTCCCGCTGCATGGCGTCCAGAAGACCGGCGGAGGCCGGCTGCTCGGTGGAGGGGGAGGGGGCGTCGGCCGCCGAGGCCGGCAAGGTGCCGACCGCGGTGAGGCTGCCGAGTACGAGGAGGCCGGCCAGGCCGAGGTGCCTGAGTCTGCTGCGTCTCACGGGAGTTGCCCTTCGTCGTTCCAGCAAGGTGGGGATGGAACAACCGCGTGCTGAGAGCGCTCTCATCGGGTTGCTTCGAGCGTAGCCAGCGCGCGTCATCAGGTCCATGCCAATGCAGTGCCTTTCCGTGAAACCGGCGTCAGCCGGGCCCCCGCCCACGACGCGTCGTGCGCGCGCCCGTTCAGGCGTACGCACTCCACGTACCGGTGGGTGGCGTCGGCGGCCGGTGCCGTGAGCCGGGGGTGCGCTGTGTTCGCGGCCCCATGCCGGCCGCCGCAGGCGCTCCGCCGACGACGCCTTCCGTGAAGTACCCCTGACGACGAGGGACCGGCGCCGCCCGCGTCGGACGTGGCAGCGTGCCGGCCACCCGGGCGGGGCGGCCGGCACGGTGTGCGTGGCGTGGCGGTCAGTACCAGCCGGTCTGCGCCCAGACGTGGCCGTCGCAGGTGAGCAGCGCGCGGGAGACGCGGCCGTTCAGATTGTTGCCGATCTTCGAGTAGGCGTAGTTGATGCCCGGGTCGACGGTCTCCGAGACCCAGCCGTCGGCGCGCCCGGCGCCGGAGTTCGAGCGTTCCAGCACGGCGGCGCAGTTGGCCCGGGAGTTCTCGATCCGGGCGAACGAACCGCACCTGGCGGAGTAGAAGTACTTCAGCGCCATCCCCTCCGCGTACCGGGTGGCGCCGACCTGCCGGAACGTCCCCGCGCAGCTGGACACGGTCGGGTACTGCCCCTCCATGCCGTAGGCGCCGTAGTTCCCGCCCGAGTACGGTGCGGCCTGGGCCGGTACGGCGGACAGTGCCAGCGCGGCGGCGGCGCCCCCCGCGGCCAGCAGAGTCGTGAGCGATGATCGGCGGCTCATGAGCCCCTCGATTCCTGTGTCGGCGATGACTGTGTCGGCGGTGAGCCGGACCGGCGACCACCCCCGTCAGCGACGTTAGGCGGGCATCGCGGTGCCCGGTACCTGAGAGATGTCAGGGCGGTAGCGATCCTTCCGCCCCGGTTGGCCGCGCGCGGACGGGGCACTCAGTGCTGCGTCGTGCAGTGACTGCTACCGGAACCAGGAGGCACGCGTGGCGGTTCGGCATCGGTTGGTCCAGGCGACCCCGCAGGCGGTGTGGGACGTCCTGGCGGACGGCGGCCTTTACGCGGAGTGGGTGGTGGGCACCTCGGACTCCAAGCCCGAGGCCGGACAGTGGCCACAGGTCGGCGCGACGCTCACCTACGAGGTGCGGCTCGGGCCCTTGCGGCTGAACAACGAGTCCGTCGTCCGGCACAAGGTGGACGGGTCCCTGCTGGAGATCGAGGCGAAGGCCGGCCGGCTCGGCACCGCCCGGATCTCCGTCGCACTGCGCCCCTGGGGCGAGCAGTGCCTGGTGATCGTGGACGAGCACCCGCTGCGCGGTCCCGGCGGCCTCCTGCACAACGTGGGCGTCGAGGCGGTGATCCAGGTGCGGCACCGCACGATGCTCGCCCGGCTCGCCCGGCTGTGCGAGTCCGAGGCCGGTGGGCGTTCCCGCCCGGACCCGTCGGACACGGCCGGGTCGGTGGAGTACCGACCCGGAACCACCGGCCATGCCTGACGCCGTCGTGATCGGGGCCGGCCCCAACGGACTCGTCGCGGCCAACCTGCTGGCGGACGCCGGCTGGAGCGTGCGGGTCCTGGAGGAGCAGCCCGAGCCGGGCGGCGCGGTGCGCCACGACTCCGGGGTCGCCCCCGGCTTCGTCAGCGACCTGTTCAGCTCCTTCTACCCGCTCGCCGCCGCCTCCCCGGTCCTCGCCGGCATGCGGCTGGAGGACCACGGGCTGCGCTGGGCCCACGCGCCTCACGTACTGGCCCACCCGCTGAGCGACGGCACGTGCGCCGTCCTCGACCGCGACGTCGCCGTCACCGCCGCCTCCCTCGAAGCCTTCGCGGCCGGGGACGGTGCCGCCTGGGAACGCCTGCACGAGGTGTGGGACCGCTACCGGGCCGACATCCTGGACGCCCTGTTCACCCCCTTCCCGCCGGTCCGCGCCGCCGCCCGGCTGGCCCTGCGGCTGCGCGGCGGGGGCGGGCTCCGGCTGGCCCGCACCCTGGTGCTGCCGGTGCGCCGCATGGGCGCGGAGGAGTTCCGGGGCGAGGGCGGCAGACTGCTGCTGGCCGGCAACGCCCTGCACGCCGACCTCGCCCCCGAGGCCGCCGGCAGCGGCGGCTTCGGCTGGCTGATGTCGATGCTCGGGCAGACCTACGGGTTCCCCGTGCCGGTCGGCGGCTCCGGAGCGCTCACCGAGGCCCTGGTCCACCGGCTGCGCGCCCGCGGCGCCACCCTGAGCTGCGGGCACCGGGTCGAGCACGTCGTGGTCCGCGACCGGCGCGCGGTCGGTGTCCGCACGGCCGGCGGGGAGCTGATCCCCGCGCGCCGTGCCGTCCTCGCGGACGTCTCCGTACCCGCCCTGTACGGCGGCCTCGTCGCCCCCGAGGACCTCCCCGACCAGGTCCTGGCCGACCTGCGGCGCTTCCAGTGGGACTTCGCCACCTTCAAGGTGGACTGGGCGCTGGACGGGCCCGTGCCCTGGCGCTGCGCGGAGGCTGCGGGGGCAGGGACCGTGCACCTGGCCGACGGTCTCGACGAACTGACCCGGTTCGCCGCCCAGATCGCCATGGGCCGCGTCCCCGACCGGCCCTTCTCGCTGTTCGGCCAGATGACGACGTCCGACCCGACCCGCTCACCGCGCGGCACGGAGTCCGCCTGGGCCTACACCCACGTCCCCCACGACGTCCGGGGCGACGCGGGCGACGAGGGCATCACCGGGAGCTGGGACGCCGGGGAGCGGGAGCTGATGGCCGACCGGGTCGAGCGCCAGGTGGAACGCTTCGCACCCGGCTTCCGCGCCCTGGTCCGGGCCCGTCGTGTGCTGGCCCCGCCGAGGCTCCAGGCCCTGGACGCCAACCTGACGGGCGGCGCCATCAACGGCGGCACCGCCGCCCTGCACCAGCAGCTCGTCTTCCGGCCCGTGCCCGGCACCGGACGGCCGGAGACCCCCGTGGCCGGGCTCTACCTCGCCTCCGCGGCCGCCCACCCCGGCGGCGGGGTACACGGCGCGCCCGGCGCCAACGCCGCACGCGCGGCACTGCGCCGGCACCGCTTCGCGGGCCTCACCCGGGCACAACGGGCACTGGCCCGCCGCGACCGGACCGGCGACAGACGGTGACCGTCCGCGCAGCCCCCGAGGAAAGGCCCGACCGGTGACAGACAGCCCCCTGCAGAACCGCACCGTCGTGGTGACGGGCGCGGCCCGCGGACTCGGCGCCGCCCTGGCCCGCGCCTGCGCCCGACGCGGCGCCCGGCTCGCGCTGCTCGGCCGGGAGAAGGCACGCCTGGAAGCCCTCGCGGCCGACCTGCCCACCCCGGCGCTCGCCGTCGAGGCCGACGTCACCGACCCCGCCGCACTGGCGGAGGCGGCCGGCGCCGTACGCCGGGGCCTGGGGCCGCCCTCGGTCGTGGTGGCGAACGCCGGCATCGCGGAGGGCGGACCGTTCGTCACGTCGGACCCGGCACTGTGGCGCCGCGTCGTCGACGTCAACCTGACCGGCAGCGCCCACACGGCCCGCGCCTTCCTGCCGGATCTGCTGCGCACCGCCGGCTACCACCTCCAGATCGCCTCGCTGGCCTCGTTCGGCGCCGCCCCCATGATGAGCGCCTACTGCGCCTCCAAGGCGGGCGTCGAGGCCTTCAACCACTCGCTGCGGGCCGAGGTGGCCCACCACGGTGTCGCCGTGGGCATCGCCTACCTCAACTGGATCGACACCGACATGATCCGGGACGCCGACCGGTACCCGGTCCTGCGCGAGTTGCGCGCGCACATGCCGCCGCCGGCCCGTCGCACCTTGCCGGCGGACGACGTCGCCGCCCGGCTGGTCCGCGCCGTGGAGCGCCGCCGTACCGCCGTCTACATCCCCGGCTGGCTGCGCCTGGCACAACTGGGGCGCATCACGTTGCCGCCCGTCGTCCTGCGGCTGTCCCGCCACGAGCTGCCCCGGCTGGACGCCGCCGGATCCCTGCGCGCCACCGGCCCGCTCGGCGCGGGTGGACTGGCCGACCGGGACGGGCCGGTGGCGGGTGCGTAGGCCACGTCGGTGCGCGAACGGCAGGAGCGTCAGGACTCCTGTCCGCCGAGCCCCTTCAGGTCGACGGTCCGGTCGGCCGGCGGCTGTTCGGGGTTCACCGGCTCGCCGTAGTCGCTGAAGGTGACGCTGCCCGGGTTCTTGCCGCCCTCCGTGGTGGTCCTGAGGATGTAGGGCTCGCCCTCCGTGGCCACGTACATCGCGAGCGTCTCGCCGCCCTCGCCCTCCTTGGTGAGCTTGAGCGCCTCCTTGCCGTCCACCTCCGCCGTGTCACCGCGCTTCATGCCCTGGCGCTCGGTCTTGTCCTCGTCCATCGCCGCGACGAAGCCCTGCTTGTCGCAGACGCCGGCGGTCGTGGCGTCGTTGGCCGGCATCCTCACCCACTTGTCCGACAGCTTCGGCACCATCTCCCTTGCGTCGGCCGGCTGTTGCTTCAGTGCGTTCTCCCAGTACTGCCGGTCGCCGCGCAGGTAGAGGGTCGAGTCGGTGTGCCGCACCTCGGCCTCGGTGTCGCCGGCGCCGATGGTGCCCTGGCAGTTCTTCGCCCGGTCGACCGAGACGTCGATGGTGACCGTGGAGCCGTCCTCCTGGCGGGTGTCCCCCTTCACATGCATGGACTTCGCTTCCCGGGTGGCCTCGACCGCCTTCGCCGCGACCGAGTCGGCGCTCTGCCCGTCGAAGGGCTTGCTCCCGTCACCGGAGTCGCCGCCGCAACCGGCCAGGAGTGCGACGGAGGCACTCGCGGTCGCCACGGCGGTTGTCACTCTGCGGGTGCGCACTGGCAGTTCCTTCCCGTGTCTGCTTGAAACCGTCAAGTCACGTGCCGGACCGACCTGTTGGTGCCGGACGTTCCGAATACCCCGATTCCCGCGGCCCGCACCCGATGAAGGACCGGTGACGCCCGTGCGGCCGCCGCGACCCCCGATTGGTCCCGCATACCGCACCGGAAGTGGACCCCGCGAAGGACCGGCCGGCTTCCTAGCGTCGGGTCCATGAACGCCACCACCGCACGCGGCTCCCTGCTCGCCGCCCTCGCCTGCGTCCTCGTCGGAGGATCCTTCACCGCCAACAGCCTCCTCGGCGACTACCCGTACGCCGGGGGCCAGTTCCTGCGCTACGGTCTGGCCTTCCTGCTGCTCGTCCCGCTCGCCGGGCCCGGCGCGACGGCCCGGCTGCGCGCGCTGGGCCCCGGCCCGTGGCTGCGCCTGGCCCTGCTGGCCGCGGTCGGCATGGTCGGCTTCAACCTGGCCGTCCTCGCGGCGGAACGCACCGCGGAACCGGCCGTCCCCGGGGTCTTCGTGGGCTGCGCGCCCGTCGTGGTCGCCGTCCTCGTGCCCCTCCTCGACGGGCGCCGGCCGCAACGCGTCGTGCTCTACGGGGCGTCGCTGGTGGCCGCGGGCGCCTTCACGGTCCAGGGCTGGGGGCGCACCGACGGCGCGGGCATCGCCTTCTCCGTGTGCGCGCTGCTGGGCGAGGTCGGTTTCGCCGTCCTGGCCGTGCCCGTCCTGCGGCCCCTGGGCCCGCGGCTGCTGTCCACCACGGTGTGCGGCGTGGCGGCGGTCCAGTCGGCGGTGGCGGGTGTCCTGGCCGACGGCGCCGGCTGGCTGCGGCCGCCGGACGCGGTGGAGGCGGGCGCGCTGCTGTGGCAGGCGGCGGTGGTCACCGTCGTCGGGTTCGTCTGCTGGTACATGGGCATGCAGCGGATCGGGGCGGAGCGCGCCACCCTGTTCTCCGGCCTGATCCCGGTCGCCGCGGCCTGCACCGCACCGCTGGTCGGCACCGGTTCCTACGGCGCCGCGCAGGCCGTGGGCAGCGCCCTGGTCTGCGCGGGGGTCGCCGTGGGGTCGGGCGTGTCGCTCTCCCTCGCCCGCCGGGGCGGTCCCTCGTCCGCGCGCCCGGGTGAGACCCGGACAGCGCGTCAGAGGTCCTTCGAGTCCCGCTCGGCGGAGAAGCTGTAGAGGCCCTGGGCGTCGAACGCCGCCCGCCCGTGGGCGGGCCCGGTACGGCTCAGGGCTGCAGGGGCATGCTGCGGCAGTTGGAGCGCGCCTGCTCCCCGGAGAGCCGGTCGGTCAGCCAGGAGATGGCGTTGCCCTGGTCGGCGAGGAGCGGGGCGAAGTGGTTGAGCAGACCGCTGCCGACGCCCGGCAACAGGACGGGCGCGTAGGTGACCGTCGCGCCCTTGCGGCACCAGTCGACGGCGAGTTGACGGGCCTGGCCGTGGGGGACCAGGTCGTCGCTGACGCCCGTGGCCACGCGGACCGGACTGCCGGGCTTCAGCGTGCCGATGCGCTGCTCGGCGAGGAAGTCCCGCAGCACGGGCTCGGCGCGGATGATGTCGCTGATGGACTGCCCGGTCGTCGTCCAGTCCTCGCTGCTCGCGCCGCCGTACCCGAAGAGCGCGTCGCCGACGCACATGGTCGACAGGTCCTTGAGCGCCTCCCGGCCCTCCGCGTTGATGTACCGGTCGGCGATGGGCCGCAGGGCGGGCTCGGTCTGCAGGAAGCCGTTGAGCGACCAGCCCAGCGCGCCCGCCAGGTCGCCGCCGTCGATCGCCTCGGTCACCTCGGTCAGGTCCGCGGGCGGCGCCCCCGCGTAGGTGCCCGCCAGGGGCACGTCCGGGGCGTAGGACGGCTGGAGTTCGGCCGCGGCCGCCGTGGCGCCGCCGCCCTGGCTGTACCCGAACAGGCCGACCCGGGAGCCGGCGGTGACCGAGGCCGAGTCGAGCGAGCGCGCGGCGCGTACGGCGTCCAGCACCGCGTGGGCTCCGTCGACGCGGTTGACGTATGTGTGCAGCCGGTCGGTGGTGCCCAGGCCGACGTAGTCGGTGACGACGACGGCGACGCCGCGCAGCAGCATCCGGTACACCGACAGGTTCTCGTATCCCACGGAGACCGTCCCGGCGCCCAGCCGCAGCGGGTGTTCCAGGGCCATCGAGGCGGCGCACTGGTCGCCCTGCCCCATGGTGCCGGGGGCGACGGCGACCAGGGGCCGCGGTCCGTCGCCGCGCCACTTCGCGGCGGGTTCGATGTAGGCACCGGTGACGGCGACCGGCTCGCCGTTCGCGTCGGTGGACTTGTACATCAGGCGGGTCGCCCGCCCCGGGAGAGGTCCGTCGAGGCCGGGCAGGCTCAGGGCGAGCGGTAGGTGCTCACTGCGGATCAGTGTGCCGTCGCCGGCGGGGAGTTCGGCCGGCGGTGTGTAGAAGGCGGGGATCTCCACGCCCCGGGACACCTCCGCGGCCGGACCGGTGGCCGTTTCGCCGGCGGTGCCGGCCGCGGCGGCCGGCACGGCCTGGGCGCCGAGGGCGAGCGCGGCGGTGATCGCCGCGGCGAGCATGCGGGGTCGTGCGGGCATGGCGAACCTCCTGGGGAAGGGCCGGAACCGGTCGTCCGCGGTCCGTTGGGGGAGGACCGTGGCCGCGCTGCTCCTGTGGGGTGACGGGACCGTACCCGGACAGGGGTTACCAGGGGTAGCACCATGCTTATTACGGTTCAGTAACTTGACGCTGCGTCTAACAAGGTTCCGGACCCGGCGGGATCCATGCCCCCGCCGGACCCCGGTCGCCGCTACCGGCGGCCGCGTACCAGCAGGTACAGGAAGTACGGCGTCCCGATCACGGCCGTCATGAGTCCCGCGCCGAGCTGGGCCGGGGCGATCACCGTGCGGCCGATCAGATCGGCCGCGCAGACGAGGGCGGCGCCCAGGAGGATCGCGACCGGCAGGACCCGGACGTGCCGCCGGCCCACAAGGGCCCGTGCCGCGTGCGGGGCGACCAGCCCGACGAACCCGATGGTGCCCGCGCAGGCCACGGCGCTGGCGCTGAGCACGACGCTCAGCGCCAGGAACCCTAGCCGGCCCGGCGCCAGCCGCAGACCGAGCAGTCGCGGAGTGTCCTCGTCCAGGGAGATCAGGTCCAGCTCGGTGCGCCGCGCGACCGCCACGCCGATGCCGACGGCCAGCGCCAGCGCGACCGGCACGACGTCCGGCATGGTCCGCCCGTAGGTCGAACCCGACAGCCAGGTCAGGGCCTTGCTCGCGTTGAACGGGTCGGTGAGCACGATCAGCAGGCTGATCAGCGCCGCCGTCCCGGAGGCCACGCCGATGCCGACGAGGACCAGCCGGTTCTGCCGGTAACCGCCCCGGGCGGCCAGCCCGAAGACGACGACCGCGGTGACGGCGGACCCGGCGAACGCGGCGGCGGCGACGCCCCACGTCCCGGCGGCCGGCGCGGTGGTCACCAGGATCACCGCACCCAGCGCGCCACCCCCGGTGACACCGAGGACGTTGGGTTCCGCGAGCGGGTTGCGGGTCACGGCCTGCACCAGCGTGCCGGCCAGGGCGAGCGCCGCGCCCGCGCCGAGCGCGGCGAGCACCCGGGGCACCCGGGTGTCCAGCACGAAGGACACGGTCCGGCCGGCCCTGCCCTGCGCCCAGTTGACGACGTCACCGAGCAGCAGCTTGCTGTCGCCCACCAGCACCGAGGCGATGACCAGGCCCACCAGGACGGCCACCAGCACGGCGACCGTGGCCAGGAACGCCGCCCGGCTCGGGATGCGCAGCCGGTCCGGGGCGCCGGCCCCGGCGGTGTCCCGCAGCCGCATCGCCATGACGACGAGGAACACGGCCCCGACCAGGCTGGTGACCACGCCGGTGGGCACGGCCACCGCACGGTTCTCCGACACCAGGGTGCGCAGCAGCACGTCCGAACCGAGTACCAGGGCCGCGCCGGTGAGCCCGGCCGCCGGCATCGACGTACGGGAGCGGGCGAAGCCGCGGAAGCGGCGGGCCAGCGGGCGGACCAGGGCGGGTGCGCACAGGCCGACGAAGCCGATCGGACCGGCGAGCGTGACGGCCGCCGCGGACAGCAGCGCCGCCAGCACGACGACCGTGACCCGGGTCGCCCGGACCGGCACGCCGACCCCGCGCGCGGCGTCGTCGCCGAGCGCCAGCGCGTCCACCCGACGGGCGGTCAGCATCAGGCCCACCAGTCCGGCCAGCGCGATCGGCAGCATCTGGAGGACGCCGTCGAAGCCGTTCTGGGAGATGCTGCCCTGGTTCCACTTGTAGAGGCCCTCGGTCTGCTCGGGGAAGAGCAGGAGCAGTCCCTCCGTCATGGAGTGCAGGCCCAGCATGAGCGCGGTACCGGCCAGCACCAGACGGACGGCGCCGGTGCCGAGGCCGGACAGTCCGAGCACGACGGCCGCCGCCGCCAGCCCGCCCACGAAGGCGACGCCGGAGGAGGCGATCATCGGCAGCGAGACGCCGGTGGCGCCGGCCACCCCGAGGGCCAGGTACGCACCCGCGTTCACGGCCAGGGTGTCGGGGGAGGCCAGCACGTTGCGGCTGACCGCCTGGAGTACGGCGCCGGCCATCCCGAGGACGGCGCCGACCAGCAGGCCCGCGGTCATCCGGGGCAGCCGCGAGGCGACGACGACGGACGCGTCGTCCGGGTCTGCCTGCCCGGTCAGGGCCTTGAAGACCTCGGACGGTCCGACGGCGGCGGTGCCCTGGGTGATGTCGACGACGGCGAGGACGGCGACCAGCAGGACGATCCCTGCCGTCACCGCGGCCGCGCCCGACCGGGACGTGGGGACCGTCGACGGACGGGTCGCGGGTTCGGTTGCGGTGACGGCCATGGCCTCGCTACTTCGTCAGCGCGCCGACGACGGCGTCGATGTACGCCTCCATCGACCCGGGACCACCGAACATCCAGATGCCGTCGTCCAGCCGGTGCACGTCGCCGGACTTCACGAACGGCAGGGACTTCCACACCGCGTTCTTGGCCAGCGCACCGGTGAACGGGGTGGCGGACGGGTCGTCGTCGTTGCCGATGTAGGCGAACTGCGTGTCCTTGGGCAGCTTGGTCAGACCCTCGACGTCGGTCGTGCCGAGACCGTAGGCGGGGTCGCCCTTCACCGTCCAGGCGTTCTTCAGGCCGATCGCCTCGTTGACCTCACCGATGAGGGAGGTCGCGGTGTAGGGGCGGATCGAGACCTGGTTGGAGGCGACGTAGCCGTCCGCGAAGGCGTAGTTCTTGCCGGCGATCCCGGCGTCGGCCAGGGCCTTCTTGCCCTCGGCGACCTTGGCCTCGAAGCCGGTGCGCAGCGTCTTCGCCTGGTCCGCCTTGCCGGTGGCCTTGGCGATGAGGTCGATGTTCTCCAGCATCTGGTCGATCTGACCGGTGCCGTCGGCGGAGGTGACCTCGATGACCGGGGCGACCTCGCGCAGCTGCTTCACGGCGGCCGGGGTGAGGTCCGTGGTGGCCACGATGAGGTCGGGGGCGAGCGAGGCGACGGTGTCCATGCTCGGCTCGCCGCGGGTGCCGATGTCCTTGGGCTCGTTCTTCAGCGGCACGGCGCTGTCCCAGGTCTTGTAGCCCTTGACGTCCGCGACGCCGACCGGGTCCACGCCCAGGGAGACGAGGCTCTCGACGACGTTCCACTCGGTGGCGACGACCTTGGTGGCCGGGCCGTCGAGCTTCACCTCGGTGCCCTTGCCGTCCTTGAGCGTGATGGCCTCGGAGGCCTTCTTCTCGGACTTGTCGGCGGCGGGTTCGGTGGTGCCGCAGGCGGCGAGGGTGAGCGCCGCGGCGGTGGTGGCCGCCGCGGTGAGCAGGAGGCGTCTCATGAGGTGGTGCCGAGCCTTTCGGTTCGTATGTGGTGGCGGCCGATCGGGCGGGTGCGCAGCCGGCCGGTGAGGGGGTCGGTGTCGACGTCGATCCGGATGCCGTAGACGACGCTCAGCCGTTCCGGCGTCAGTACGTCCTCGGGCAGGCCGTCGGCGACGATCCGGCCCGCTTCGAGGAGCGTGATCCGGTCGGCGACGGCCGCCGCCTGGTCGAGGTCGTGCAGCACGACGCCGACGGCGATCCCGTGGACGTCGGCCAGGTCGCGGATGAGGTCGAGGAGTTCAACCTGGTAGCGGAGGTCGAGATAGGTGGTGGGTTCGTCCAGCAGCAGTACGCCGGTCTCCTGGGCCAGGCAGCTCGCGAGCCACACGCGCTGCAACTGGCCGCCGGAGAGGTGGTCGGCGCCGCGGTCGGCGAAGCCGCCGACGCCGGTGAGCGCGAGCGCCCGGTCGACCGCGGCCGGACCGTCCGGATCGGGCCGTCCCCAACGGCCCCGGTACGGATAGCGGCCGAACTCGACGAGGTCCCGCACGGTCAGCCCGCCGGGCGTGGGACGGCCCTGCGTCAGCAGGGCGACGTACCGCGAGAACTCACGCGACGTCAGCGTCAGGCCGTCGGTGTCGCCGTCGATGCCGATCGTGGCGCTCCGGGCCCGCTGCAGCCGGGCGACGGTGCGCAGCAGCGTCGACTTCCCGCTGCCGTTCGGGCCCACCAGAACGGTCACTTCGCCGGGCCGGAGGGTGACCTCCGCGTCGTGCACGACATCGACGCCGTCGTACGCCACGGTCACATCCGTCGCCGACAGCTGATGACCGCGCAGGCGTTGGGTGCCGGCCGTGTCTTCACCAGATCTCACGTGGCGAAGGTTAGCCTAACCTAAAAACTGCTGGTAGAGACGAGGCTCACACCGGCCCTCCCCGCTCCGGCCCCGCCCTCCGCCCCGGGGCGGAGGCCTCGCTCAACTCCCCTTCGGGGAAGGGGATTTCCAGAGCCCCGCCCGGTTCAGGGACTGCGGACAGTGCAGGTAGATCTCGTCGATCTCCAGGACCAGGGCGAGGTCCGGACGCCTGCCGTCCCGGGCCATCGCGTCGAAGAAGGGCGCGTCGGTGAGGATGCGGGCCCGGCCGTTGATCCGCAGCGCCTGCTTGGCGCCGGGGATCAGATAGAGCAGGCCGGCGTGCGGATTGCCGAGGATGTTGTGGAAGCTGTCCCCCCGCCGGTTGCCCGGCCGGTCCGGCAGGGCGATGGTGCCGGGGTCCAGGACCCGGGTGAAGCCCGGCGCGTCACCGCGCGGCGACACGTCGCAGTTGCCCCGCGGGTCGGAGGTGGCCAGCAGGCAGAAGGGGGAGCGGGCCAGGATGTCCACGTCGTCGTCCGTGAGCCGTGCTCGTCGGTCTCGCCCTGCTCGCCCTGCACGTCGCCGGGATCGGCAGCGGCTGGGCGGCACGCGGGCGTCGCCGCTGAGCCGTGCGCGCCTCCCCGTCAGGGGACGCGCGCCACGGCCGCGTAGATGCCGCTGTCCTCCGGCGCCGGCGGCTCCTGGCCCTCGCCGTACCACTCGGTGGCCGTGACCAGGCCGGGCCGCACCAGTTCCAGTCCGTCGAGGAAGCGGGCCACCTCCGCCCGGGTGCGGAAGCCGAGGCGGATGCCGCCCTTGGCGTACTGGGCGATCACCTGCGCCGACAGCTCGGGGAAGAGGTCGATCGAGGCGTGCGAGAGGACCAGGTGGCTGCCGGAGGGCAGGGTCTCGACCAGTCCGCGGACTATCCCGTGGGCGTTCTGGTCGTCCGTGATGAAGTGCATCAGGGCGATCAGCGACAGGGCGATCGGCCGGTCGAAGTCCAGGACCTCGCGGGCGTGCCGCACGATCTGCTCCGGCTCGCGGACATCGGCCTGGATGTAGTCCGTGGCCCCCTCCGCGCTGCTGACCAGCAGGGCCTCCGCATGGCGCAGCACGATCGGGTCGTTGTCGGCGTAGACGACCCTGGCCGTCGGGACCGCCCGCTGCACGATCTGGTGCAGGTTGGGCTCGGTCGGGATGCCCGTGCCGATGTCCAGGAACTGGTCGACGCCCTGCGCGGCGAGGTGGGCCACCGCGCGGTTCATGAACGCGCGGTTCTGCCGCGCCGCGTCCCGCGCCTCGGGCGGCAGGGTCTCGCCCACCGCCTCGTCGACGGGGTAGTTGTCCTTGCCGCCCAGCAGCCAGTCGTAGACCCGCGCGGGGTGGGCCCGGCCGGTGTCGATGTGGGGAGGCTGGGAATGGTCCGTCGTCATGGCAGGCTCCGTGGTTCGGGAGGTGACACTCCGCCGTAAATTTCGATCATCGTACTGCCGTGGGGGGCGGGGCCGGGGGGGCGGGCCCCGGGGGGGGGGGGGGGGGCTCAGTGTAGGCGGGGGGCGAGGGGGGGTGTGTGCGCTGGCGCCGGCGC